>NZ_FNJS01000027.1:0-65636 GCF_900104405.1 Arthrobacter sp. ok909
CCCGGTGCAAGCACCGGATCATCGTTCGACTTGCATGTGTTAAGCACGCCGCCAGCGTTCATCCTGAGCCAGGATCAAACTCTCCGTTGAAGTAAAACAAAAACGAACACACCCGGCACCCCCGGGAAAACGGGAGCAAACCGGCTGCACAAAATTTGAAACCAGCTGTAAAAACCAGACCACACCACGGGGTGGCGCAACCTGGCAAAACAACCAATCCATAATAAATTGGTATCAACAAACTTGGCACACTATTGAGTTCTCAAACAACAGACACACCCGGCACCACCACAACCAACAAACAGTCGCGGATCGCTCCGGAGCAACTTTCCAAACTTACCCGACCGCTTCACCCTTGTCAAATCGGCGTTCCCGACTCAGTCTTGCCATAGGCTTCTGGGTCTTGGTGGCCGTTCAACTCCGGGGAGCAGCGCGGAAATAAACTCTACCACCACTTGGCCCCGCTGACAAAGCCGCCTCGAAGGGGGAGCGGAAAAGCCCGGAATCACGGGGATTCCGGGCTTCTCCCAGATGCTCACGCGGGGCTTACGCCGCTCGGGTTCACCACGTGAGGCTGACCGGGCTCCCCCGCCGGCTTCGTCCCGGGCGGTTCCTACGCCAGCGGTTTGAAGTAGGCGGCCCCGAGCGGGGGCAGCGTCACGGTCAACGACGCTGGCTGTCCGTCGATGCCCTCGTCCGCGGCAGTCAGGGTTCCGGTGTTTTCCACGCCGGAACCTCCATAGCTGGCGGCGTCGGTGTTGAGCACTTCCTGCCATGCGCCGGCAGACGGGACGCCCAGGACATAGTCGGTGTGCGGGCCGCCGGAGAAGTTCACGGCGCAGACCAGCGGGTTGCCGTCAGCATCGCGGCGGATGAACGTCAGCACGTTGCGGTCCGAGTCTCCCCCGTTGATCCACTGGAAACCCTCCGGCTGGTTGTCCCGCTCGTACAGGGCCGGCGTGGAACGGTACAGCTCGTTGAGGTCCTTGGTCAGGAGCTGCATGCCGTTGTGTGCCGGGATGTCGGCGAGCCACCAGTCCAGGCCGTACTGCTCCGACCACTCCGCTTCCTGGCCGAATTCCGTGCCCATGAAGATCAGCTGCTTGCCGGGGTGCGCCCACTGGTACCCCAGGAACGCGCGGAGGTTGGCCAGCTGCTGCCACCGGTCGCCGGGCATCTTGCGCAGCATGGAGCCTTTGCCGTGCACAACTTCGTCGTGGCTGATCGGAAGGAGGAAGTTTTCCGAGTAGGCATAGACCATCGAGAAGGTGATGGTGCCGTGGTGCCACCTGCGGTTGTACGGGTCCTCCGCCATGTACTGGAGCGAGTCATGCATCCAGCCCATGTTCCACTTGAGGCCGAAGCCCAGGCCGCCGCCGCTGGTGGGTGCGGTGACACCCGGGAAGGCGGTGGACTCCTCGGCAATCATGACGGCCCCGGGATGGGTCTTGTAGACCGTGGCGTTGACTTCCTGGAGGAAGGAGATCGCTTCCAGGTTCTCGCGGCCGCCGAAACGGTTGGGCCGCCACTGCCCCTCCTCACGCGAATAATCGAGGTACAGCATGGAGGCGACGGCGTCCACGCGCAGCCCGTCGATGTGGAATTCGTCGAGCCAGTACAGGGCATTGGCCACCAGGAAGTTGCGGACCTCCGTGCGGCCGAAGTCAAAGATCAGCGTTCCCCAGTCCGGGTGCTCGCCCAGGTTCGGGTCGGCGTGCTCGTACAGGGCCTCGCCGTCGAACCGCGCCAGGGCCCATTCGTCCTTGGGGAAGTGCGCCGGGACCCAGTCCAGGAGGACGCCGATGCCGGCCTGGTGGAGCTCGTCGACGAGGTGCCGGAATTCGTCCGGGTGCCCGAAACGTGAGGTCGGGGCAAAGTAGGAGGTGACCTGATAGCCCCAGGAGCCGCCGAAGGGGTGCTCGGCCACGGGCATGAACTCCACGTGGGTGAAGCCGAGCCATTTGACGTACTCCACGAGTTCCTTGGCCAGTTCGCGGTAGCCCAGTCCCACCCGCCACGAGCCGAGGTGGACCTCGTACACGCTCATGGCCGAGTTGTGGGGATCGCGGCCGGCGCGGGCCTGCATCCACTCGGCGTCCTTGAAGACATAGGAGGGCTCGATCACGCGGGACGCCGTCAGCGGGGGGACCTCGGTTCCGAAGGCCAGCGGGTCAGCTTTTTCCACCCAGTAGCCGTGCCGGGTCCGGATCTCAAACTTGTAGCACGCCCCTGCTACAACACCGGGGATGAAGAGCTCCCACACGCCGCTGGAACCCAGCGAGCGCATCGAGTGTTGCCGGCCGTCCCAGCCGTTGAAGTCGCCCTTCACGCGCACCGCCTGGGCGTTCGGGGCCCAGACGGCGAAGGACACGCCGTCGACGTCGCCGAGGGAGGACTTGTAGTGCTGGACGTGCGCGCCTAGGGCCTCCCACAGCCGCTCGTGCCGGCCCTCACCAATCAGGTGCAGGTCGATTTCCCCGATGGTCGGCAGGTAGCGGTAGGGGTCGTCCATGGCCTGCGGCTCGTGGTCCTTGTAGGTCACTTCGAGGCGGTAATCCGGCACGTGGCCGCGCTCGAGCGGTTCCATCACAGCCACCCACACGCCGCCCGATTCGTGCGTCATGGGCACAGCGCCTGCCGACGTCACGACAGAAACTGCCTCCGCCAGGTGCTTCACGGTCCGGATCGTGACGTGGCCGTGGTCATCAAGGTGGGCACCTAGGACTGAGTGGGGCGCGTGGTGTTCGCCGGATGCGACCCTCGCAAGAGTCTCACCGTCCACGGGCAATGGTGCGCCGGGCCGATCGATACGTGCTGATCCTGTCATTTTTATACCTTCCGCTGTGGCTTCGGCGGCAACGCCGGAACCTGTACTGCCAAGGAGACGACGCGATGCGTTCACCGGGATGGAGAGCCAGTCCGGCCTGTTCCTTAGTTCGTAGATGACTTCGTAGAGTGCTTTGTCGAGCCATAGCGCCACAAAGAGCGGCGAGTCGCGGTCGATGCTGCCGGGGATGACTTCGGCGTAGCCGGCCAGAAAGGCCTCGGCGCAGTCATCCACCCATGTCCCCGGCACGACGGCACCGGGGTTCTCGCGGACGGCGGCGCCGGCGGCGTAGTCGAAGGACCGCAGCATGCCGACGACGTCGCGCAGCGGGACGTCGGGAAAATTGCGTTCGGAGATCGGGCGCAGCGGCTCACCCTCGAAGTCGAGGATGGCCCAGCGCGGCGCAGCCCCGGGTTCGCCCGGGACGGTACTGCCCGGAACCTGCAGGATCTGTCCGAGATGGAGGTCGCCGTGGATGCGCTGCAGCGGCCCGGCGCTGGTGCCTTCAAGCCGGCCGAGGAGCCGGTCCAGCCGGTCCTCGTACGGTCCGACGGCGTTGCCGGCCTGGGCCCAGGACTGGCGCACCCGTTGGGCTACTCCGGGGGCGATGTCCTCGCCCGGCGCGGATTCGGTGGCGGTGCCCAGCGCCTCGGCGAGCCGCCGGTGCACCGTGGCGGTCGCAGCGCCCAGGGCATGGGCCTCGGCGGTGAATCCGATCCCCCGGCTGGCCGCGTCGACGGCGAGCCGCCAGGCATCGAGGCCGCCGGAGAGGAACTCGTGCGCGACGGCGAGCTCGCCGCGCGCGGTACGGACGGCAGCGGACGGGTCCACACCGAGCGCAGCCGCAGGAGTCTCCCATTCCCCCGTGACCCAGCCAAGGGTCGCCGGGACTTCCTCGGTGCGCCCCGCCGTCAGCGCCGCGCCGATTTCGACCTCGGGGTTCTGACCCTCGGACAGCACCCGGAAGAACTTCACGATTGCGGCCGAACCGCCGTCGTCCACTATCACCGAACTGTTCGATTGCTCCCCGGCGAGCACCTTCACCTTGCCCGTCGCGAACGGCAGGCGGTAGCCGGACTCCACCAGGTGGCCGGTCGCGTTTCCCGCCGGCGTGCTTCCGCCGTCGCGGATGAGCTCCAGCCATGCGGCGACGAAGGAGGCGTCGTGGACGCCGTCATAAACCCAGCGGTGGGCAGCGTCACCGCGTGTGCCGGGAAGTTCGCCGACCAGAGCACGCTCGCCACCGGGCAGCGGTTCCGTGCGGAAACTGAGCGGTACCTGGACGATGTCGGTCCGGCTGCCGTCGGGGGTGGGATAGGACACCGCCAGCAGGAACACTTCGCACACCGCTGTGCCGGGAGCGCCCTCCCCGCCGCCGGTCTCGAGGCGAAGACCGCCCGCCGGTTCGAAGCTGAACTCCGCACTCTTGACGGGGAACCATCGCTGGCGCGGAAGCCAAGCGCCAAGCAGTGCGCTCAGGGCCGGGGCAAGGGTCGGTCGGGTCATCTCAGCCTTCGATGGACAGGATAGGCATCGCCTGAGTGAACGGGGATGCCGGGTTGGATGCTGCGGAGCGGATCCGCAGCCAGAAGAAATCGTGGCTGCCCAGGGTCAACGTCAGCGTTCCGTCCTCGCCGATGGCCGGGAATGCCTGGCCGCCGAACACGTCCCGGAGTCCCCGGCCGGCGAATTTCGGCACGCGCAGGGTGGTTGCCACGGGGTGCTGCGAGAGGTTGAAGGCGCACAGGATGGTCTCGGCGTCCTCGCCGGCGGCGTTGCCTTCCGGGAGCTCACGCAGGTAAGCGAGGACGACGTCGTGGTCGGCTTCCACGTGCTTGAATCCGCCCAGACCGAAGGCGGGGTGGTTCTTGCGGACGCTCAGGATTTGACGGGTCCAGCGCAGCAACGACCCCGAATGTGCGGCCTCGGCCTCCACGTTGGCCATGCTGTAGTTGTAGACCAGCGACTGGATCACCGGGAGGTAGAGCTTTCCGGGGTCCGCGTTGGAGAACCCGGCGTTGCGGTCCGGGTTCCACTGCATCGGGGTGCGGACGGCGTCGCGGTCCTCAAGCCAGATGTTGTCCCCCATGCCGATCTCGTCCCCGTAGTACAGGAACGGGCTGCCCGGCAGGGACAGCAGCAGGGCGTTGATGAGCTCGATTTCGGAGCGGGAGTTATCCAGCAACGGGGCGAGCCGGCGCCGGATGCCGATGTTGGCGCGCATGCGCGGATCCGGCGCGTACCAGCCCAGCATCGCGGCGCGTTCATCGGACGTGACCATTTCCAGCGTCAGTTCGTCGTGGTTGCGCAGGAACGTGCCCCACTGGGCGCCTTCGGGAATGTCCGGGGTGTCCTTCATCGTCTCGATGATGGGCGATGCCTTCTGGTCCCGCAGCGCGTAGTACAGCCGCGGCATGATCGGGAAGTGGAACGCCATGTGGCATTCCGGTTCCTCTTCGGTGCCGAAGTACTCCACCACTTCGGCGGGCGGCTGGTTGGCCTCGGCGATGATCACGCGGCCCGGGTAGCTTTCATCGACCATTTTGCGCAGCTTGCGGAGGAATTCGTGGGTCTGCGGCAGGTTCTCGCAGTTGGTGCCCTCCTCCTCGAACAGGTACGGGATGGCGTCAGCGCGGAAGCCGTCGATGCCCTGGTCCAGCCAGAACCGGACGACGTCGAAGAGCGCGTCAATGACCTTGGGGTTCTCGAAGTTCAGGTCGGGCTGGTGGCTGAAGAACCGGTGCCAGAAGAACTGCCGCCGGATGGGGTCGAAGGTCCAGTTGGATTCCTCGGTGTCCACGAAGATGATGCGGGCGTCTTCGTACTTCTCGTCCGTGTCGCTCCAGACGTAGAAGTCCCCGAAGGGCCCGTCCGGATCCTTGCGCGACTCCTGGAACCACGGGTGCTGGTCCGAGGTGTGGTTCAGCGGAAGGTCGATGATCACCCGGACGCCGCGGGCATGGGCCTCCGCCACGAGCCGCTTGAAGTCACTAATGGTCCCGAACTCGTCCAGGACGGAGTTGTAGTCCGAGATGTCGTAGCCGCCGTCGCGCAGCGGTGACTGGAAGAACGGCGGGAGCCAGAGGCAGTCCACGCCCAGCCACTGCAGGTAGTCCAGTTTCTCGATCAGTCCGTGGAAGTCGCCCGAGCCGTCCCCGTTTCCGTCGGCGAAACCCCGGACCAGGACCTCGTAGAACACCGCTTTGCGGTACCAGAGGGGGTCGTGCTGGAGGCCTGGAGCGTTCAGTTCAAAGCTTCCCCTCGGGCTGAAGTGCTGGCTGGGGTTCTGCGGGCTAAAACTCACTGGCACTACCTCCGGATGCTAAGAATGTGGGCGGGCTCGACGTGCGGGTCCAGACGGACGTAGTTGTACTCCCCCCATTCCCAGCTCTCGCCGGTCAGCAAGTCATCAACCATGAAACGGCCGTTGTGCGTGAAGTTCTCCGGGTCCAGTTCCAGCGCCGGCAGATCCAGGGACACGGTGCTCTCCCGGGTGCCGTGCGGGTCCACGTTGACGACGACGATCAGGGTGTCCTTGGTCCCGTCGGGGAGGGTCTTGTGCTTGGAGTACACCACGGTGGACGTGTCCGTGCTCTGGTGCAGCGTCAGGTTCTGCAGGTCCCCGAGGGCCGGGTGCGCGCGGCGGATCTCGTTGAGCCGGGTCAGGTACGGCGCCAGGCTGCGCCCGGTTTCGGCCGCCGCATCCCAGTCGCGGGACTTGTACTCGAATTTCTCGTTGTCGATGTATTCCTCGGCTCCGGGGCGCGCCACGTGTTCGTAGAGCTCAAAGCCGGCGTACACGCCCCAGATCGGGCTGGCTGTTGCGGCCAGCGCGGCGCGGATCTTGAACGCGGACGGTCCGCCGAACTGCAGGTATTCGGTGAGGATGTCCGGGGTGTTGACGAAGAAGTTCGGCCGGAAGTAGGCCGGTGACTCGTGGCTGACCTCCTGGAAGTACTCCTCCAGTTCTTCCTTGGTGTTCCGCCAGGTGAAATAGGTGTAGGACTGCTGGAAGCCGGCCCGGCCGAGGGCGTGCATCATGGCCGGGCGGGTGAACGCCTCGGCCAGGAAGACGACGTCGGGATGCTTCTTATTGACCTTGCCAATCAGCCATTCCCAGAACCACACGGGTTTGGTGTGCGGATTGTCCACCCGGAAGACCTTGACGCCGTGGCTGACCCACAGCAGCACGATCCGCAGAATTTCGTGGGACAGCCCCGCGGGGTCGTTGTCGAAATTCAGCGGGAAGATGTCCTGGTATTTCTTGGGCGGGTTTTCCGCGTAGGCGATGCTGCCGTCCACCCGCGTGGTGAACCACTCCGGGTGGCTTTGCACCCACGGGTGGTCCGGCGCGGCCTGCAGGGCCAAGTCCAGGGCGACTTCGAGCCCCAGTTCCTCAGCCCGGGCCACGAAGGCGTCGAAGTCCTCGAAGGTGCCCAGATCCGGGTGGATGGCGTCGTGGCCGCCGTCCTTGGACCCGATGGCCCACGGCGAGCCGGGATCGTGCGGTCCGGCAATCAGGGTGTTGTTCGGCCCCTTGCGGTGCTGGACACCGATCGGGTGGATCGGCGGCATGTAGATGATGTCAAAGCCCATGGCGGCGACGGCGTCAAGGCGCTTCGCGGCGGTGCGGAAGGTGCCGGAGGTCCACTCTCCGGTGGCGTGGTTGCGCACGGCACCTTCGGAGCGCGGAAAGAACTCGTACCAGGAGCCGCAGCCGGCGAGCGCACGCTCCACCAGCAACGGGTACGGTTCGGAGACCGTCACGAGTTCACGGATGGGCTGGCGTTCGACGACGGCGGCGACCTCGTCGCTGAAGCCGGCGGCGAGGCGCTCCTCCGGTGTCCGGGCGGTGTCGGAGAGCACGACGACGGCCATCCGCAGCGTCCGGCGGTCGGCAGAGGGTCGCGAGGCGTCCTCGGAGGCTTCCGCCAGCAGGGCCGCGCCCTCGGCCAGCATGAGCTCGACGTCGATGCTGGCCTCCACCTTGACCTCGGCGTTGTGGTGCCAGGTGCCGTAGCGGTCATGCCACGCCTCGATGAGGAAGGACCACTTGCCGGTGGCGGGCGGGGTCAGGAGGCCTTCCCAGCGGTCGGTGCCCATGCCGCGCGGTCCTCGCGGCGGTGCGAGGCGGACCCGCTGGCGCTCTTTACCGCGGGGGTCAAGCAAGACAGCGCTGACGCCGAGCTGGTCGTGTCCCTCCCGGAACGCGGTGGCTCCTACCACAATGGATTCGCCCGCAACAGCCTTGGCCGGGAACTTTCCGTCTTCTACCGACGGCTGCACGGCTGTGATCGGAAATCGGCCAAATCGAAGGCCGTCCGTGATCAGGGCCTTGGGCTTTTGCTTGGACAGGGCACTGGTTCGCGAGTTATTCGTCACAGGCTCGACGTTATCTACAAAACGGCCAGAATGCTAAGGCCTCGAACGTTTTGTGAGAGGTTTCCGGTTCCAGTCGGACCGATATCCGTCATTTACCGGAAAGAATCTTAAAGCGGTTCCGGGGCACCGAGTTGTCCGTTAGTGTTTCGCTGGTGAAGGCAATCCGCAGATTTACTGTCCGAACCGTTCTTCCGGAGTCCATCCGGCCGTTGGCCCGGCTCGCCACCAATCTTCGGTGGTCCTGGCATCGGCCCACCCGGGAGCTTTTTGAGGAGCTCAACCCCGGGATCTGGGCGGAGAGCGCCCATGACCCCGTGACGTTCCTGGGCCTGGTCAGCCGGGAAGAGCTGCAGCGCCTCGCGGCGGACCAGGACGTGGTGCGGCGTGTCCATGCCGCCGCCGACGACCTCGACCGCTACCTGGAGCAGCCGCGCTGGTACCAGAGCCTTGGCGACGGCGCCCCGTCCTGCATCGCCTACTTCTCGCCCGAGTTCGGCATCACCGAGGTCCTCCCCCAGTACTCGGGCGGTCTGGGCATCCTGGCCGGAGACCATCTGAAGGCGGCGTCGGACCTCGGCGTGCCGCTGATCGGCGTCGGCCTCCTGTATCAGGCCGGCTACTTCAAGCAGTCCCTGTCCCGCGACGCGTGGCAGCAGGAAACGTACCCGGTCCTGGACCCGGACGGGCTGCCCCTGACGCTCCTGCGCGAGGCATCGCCGGACGGCAACGGCAAACCCGTGCAGATCTCGCTTCCCCTCCCCAGCGGCCGGCGCCTGCTGGCGCACGTGTGGCGGGCCGACGTCGGGCGTGTTCCGCTGCTGCTGCTGGACTCCAACGTTCCGGGCAATGACGAGGCCGCCAGAGGCATTACCGACCGTCTGTACGGCGGTGGCGGTGACCACCGGCTGCAGCAGGAGCTCCTGCTGGGTATGGGCGGGGTCAAGGCACTGCGCGAGTTCCAGCGCCTCACCGGGGTCCCGGCCCCGGAGGTCTTCCACACCAACGAAGGTCACGCCGGGTTCCTGGGCGTCGAGCGGATCCAGGAGTTGATGTCCGGCCCGGCCCCGCTGAGCTGGGACGAAGCCCTGGCCGCCGGTCGGGCGTCCACCGTGTTCACCACCCACACGCCGGTCCCGGCCGGGATCGACCGCTTCGAAATCTCCCAGATCCAGCACTTCTTCGAAGCCGGTCTCGCCCCGGACGTCCCGGTGGCAAAGATCCTGGATCTGGGCCGCGAGGACTTCACCGACGGCAACCCGTTCGTGTTCAACATGGCCGTCATGGGCCTGCGGCTTGCCCAGCGGGCCAACGGTGTGGCCAAACTGCACGGCGTGGTCTCCCGCGGAATGTTCTCCGCCCTCTGGCCGGGCTTTGACCACTCCGAAGTCCCCATCACCTCCGTCACCAACGGCGTGCACGTCCCCACCTGGGTGGACTCCCGCATCTCGGCGCTGGCGCGGGAAAAGTTCGGTGCCGATGCTGAGGCGCAGGGCCCCTGGGACCTGGCCTACAACGTCACCGACGAGGACCTGTGGGCGTTGCGGCGCGAAATGAGGGTGTCGCTGGTGGAGGACGTCCGGCGCCGGCTCCGGGCCGCCTGGAAGAAGCGCGGCGCGGCCGACGCCGAGCTGGCATGGACGGACTCCGTCCTGGATCCGGACATCCTGACCATCGGCTTTGCCCGCCGCGTGCCCACGTACAAGCGGCTGACCCTCATGCTGCGGGATCCCGAACGGCTCAAGGCTCTTCTGCTGCACAAGACGCATCCCATCCAGCTGGTGATCGCCGGGAAGTCGCACCCGGCCGATGACGCGGGCAAGAAGATGATCCAGGACCTGGTCCGGTTCACGGACGACCCCGCCGTGCGGCACCGGATCGCGTTCCTGCCCAACTACGACATCGCCATGGCGCGGACCCTGTTCCCGGGCTGCGACGTGTGGCTGAACAACCCTCTGCGCCCGCTGGAGGCCTGCGGAACCTCCGGCATGAAGGCGGCCCTGAACGGTTCGCTGAACCTCTCCGTCATGGACGGATGGTGGGACGAGATGTACGACGGCGAGAACGGCTGGGCCATCCCGACCGCCAACAATGACGCGTCGCCGGAAGAACGTGACGACATCGAGGCAGCGGCACTCTACGAACTGCTTGAAACCCAGGTGGCGCCGCGGTTCTACGGGCTGACCGTCTCCGACGGGGCCGGTGCTGCCGGGCCCTCGGAGTCCGGCCCGCAGAAGGTGCCCACCCATTGGGTGTCCATGATCAAGCACACGATGTCCCACCTTGGCCCCGCGGTCTCCGCGGAGCGGATGCTCAAGGACTACGTCAACGTGCTGTACCGCCCGGCAGCGATCGCAGGACGCCACGCCGTGGCGGAGAACTACGCCCAGGCCAAGGCCCTGGCGGGGTGGACCTCACGGATCCGGGCCGCGTGGCCCCACATCCAGGTGGAACACGTCGACTCCGTGGGGGTCTCCGAGGACCCGCAGATCGGCGATCTCCTCCAGGTCAACGCCTATGTGTCCCTCAGCGACCTCTCACCGGACGATGTCTACGTTGAGGTGGCCTACGGCCGGGCCGAAGAATCCGACGAACTGGCGGACATCACGGTCGCGGAGCTCAAGGCCGCCGAAGACCTCGGCCGGGGCCGGCACCTCTTCAGCGGGACGCTGGTGATCGACCGTTCCGGGTCCTTCGGTTACACCGTGCGCGTGCTCCCCAAGCATGAGGCGCTGGCGTCCAAGGCGGAGCTCGGCCTGATCGTCAACGCGTAGCGTGCCCAGCGTGCCCTGGCGGGCCTGCGTTCTCAACGCCGGGCCGCCGGGGGCTGGCGGCCCGGAACCCGGGCCTAGAGGCAGACGGCGATGACGGCCAGGCTCGTACCGGCGTAGGTCTCGGCGTCCTGCAGGGTTTCGCAGATGACGCCGAAGGAGCGGTCCGCGCGGAGCGCGGCCGGGACCTGCCAGATGAAGGTGACGGGGGCCTCGCCGTCGTCCGTCACGGCATCGGCGACGTCGTGCAGCGAATCATGCAGGGCGTCCAGGTCAACGCCGTCGTCCTCGGGGAAGTTCAGGACTTCACTGAAGTTCTCCAGGACCGCCTGCTTGGTGTCGGCGGCGGGGATCACGAGGGTGCGACGGCCGGCGTCGTCGATTTGCTCCGTGAGTTCTTCAATGGTCCAGGTGTCTGCCGAGTAAATCTTCATGGGGTCCTTAGCTTGCGGATGATCAGGTGCGGTAAATATTGATCGTGTTGGCCTGGACGATATCCCGTTCACCGGAGGCAACGCGGGCGCCCTGACGGCGGTCATGGAGCTCGGAGGTGGTCACGCGAAGCTCGAAGCACCGGTGCCCGGTACCGTCCTCGTTGCTGAGCCGCGGCAGGGTGACCTTGACGTCGTCGGCACCGCCGTTGACCACCACCAGGCCGTCCACATGACCGTCGTCGGAACCGAGCAGGAGCTGGATCACGCGGTGGGCAGGGTCATTCCACGTGTCGGCCGACATCGGGTTGCCATCCACGTCGAACCAGTGGAAGTAGGACTGGGTGTCGCGCGTAGGGTAGTCATGCGGCTGGCTGGCCAGGAACTCCTTGCGCAGCCGGATGACGCGCTTGGTGGTGCGCAGCATGGCATGGGATTCTGCGGTGTTGGTCCAGTCAATCCAGGTGAGCGCGTTGTCCTGGCAGTAAGCGTTGTTGTTGCCCTGCTGGGTCCGGCAGATCTCGTCGCCAGCGGTAATCATGGGTACGCCTTGGGAAATCATGAGGCAGGCCATGAGGTTCCGCCTGCTTTGGGCCCGGCGGGCCAGGATGTCGAGGTCTTCGGTGGGGCCTTCGAAGCCGTGGTTGTAGCTGCGGTTGTCCCCGTGGCCGTCGCGGTTCTGCTCCCCGTTGGCCTCGTTGTGCTTGCGGTCGTAGGCGGTCAGATCGGCCAGGGTGAAGCCGTCGTGGGCGGTGATGAAGTTCAGCGAGGCGAGCCGGGACCGGCCCGAAGACTCGAACAGCCCGGCGGAACCGGAGATGGCATCCGCGAGGCGGGCCACCGGGCCGCCGTTACCGCCGGCGTCGATCGCGGCGCGGTCGGCGAGCCAGAAGCTGCGGACAGCGTCGCGGAAGTGATCGTTCCAGTCCACCCAGCCGGCCGGAAACCGGCCCGTCTGCCAGCCGCCGTAACCCACGTCCCAGGGCTCGGAAATCAACTTGATGCCGGACAGGACGGGATCGGCGCCCACCGCGACAAGGAAGGGGTGCCCGGGATCGAATTCGTTGGCACTGTTGCGGCACAGCGTGACGGCGAGGTCGAAGCGGAAGCCGTCGATGTGGAATTCGTTCACCCAGTAGCGCAGGGAATCCAGTACCAGCTGAACCACGCGGGGCTCGCCGAAGTTCAGGCTGTTGCCGCAGCCCGTGGTGTCCACATACCTGCCGTGGCCGTCGTTGCGGTAATACTGCATCTCGCCCAGGCCGCGGAAGTTTAGGGTGGGACCGTCCGTGCCGCCCTCGGCGGTGTGGTTGTAGACGACGTCGAGGATGACCTCCAGCCCGGCGGCGTGCAGCAGCTTGACCATGCCCTTGAACTCGTCCTGGACCGCGTGCGCGCCGGCGGCCTGGGCCGCCGCGGTGGCGTAGCCGGGGTGCGGGGCGAAGAAGGCGGCCGTGTTGTAGCCCCAGTAATTGGTCAGCCCGAGCTGCTGCAGGTGCGGCTCGTCGACGTGGAAGTGGACTGGCAGGAGCTGGATCGCCGTGACGCCCAGCGAGATCAGATGCTCGATCATGGCCGGGTGGGCCATGCCGGCGTAGGTCCCCTGCAGTTCCTCGGGAATATCCGGGTGCAGCTTGGTCTGGCCCCTGACGTGGGCCTCGTAGACGATCGTGTTGCGCCACGGCACGCGCGGGCTGCGGTCCAGCCCCCAGTCAAAGTCGCTGCCGACACGGACGCTGGTGATCAGCCCTTCACGTTCGTCGACGGCCCGGCCGTACGGGTCCATCAGCAGCGGTTGCTCGCCGACGGCGTCAAAATCCGTGCCGGGCATGGACAGTGGGAGGGCTTCGTGTTCCGGAGAGGCCCGGAAGCCGTAGCGCGACCCTGCGGGAATGCCCTCCACAATGCCGTGGTGGACGCCGTCGGTGATGTTGGGCAGGGTCTTGACCTGCCAGGTTCCCCCGGGCGGCTGATACGCGATCTCAAGGGTGGTCACGCCGGGCGCGTAGACGGCCACGTTGGCGAACGCGCCGCGGGGATCGTCCACTGCCGGCGACCCGGTGTGCGGAACGCTGATTCCCAGCGGAAACGCTCGCGAAGCGTCTACGGTGGAAGCTGTGTCTATAAAGGGCATAACCATTGCTTAAAGCTTAGCCGGGCCGAACAAATGGCCCCCATTTTCGTTTTCATGACGTTTTGCAGTGTACGGAAGCGCCGCACTGCATACTGGAATGAAGCGCCGAGTTGGAGGTAATTGTGCGCGCAGCATTAGCCCAAATCATCACCGGACGCGATCTGGCCGCGAATCTGGCCCTCATAGAGGACTATGCACGTCAGGCAAAAGCCGGCGGCGCGGACCTGGTGGTGTTCCCGGAAGCCGCCATGCGGGCTTTCGGAAATTCACTTCTGGATATCGCCGAGCCGCTGGACGGTCCGTTCGCATCACGCGTGCGCGCCCTCGCCGCGGAACTTGACATCGTCATCGTCGCGGGGATGTTTACCCCCGGCACCGCCGGCAACGGCGCGAAGGTGCGCAACACCCTGATCGTCACCGGCCGCGGCCTCGAGGCCAGCTACGACAAAATCCACCTCTTCGATGCCTTTGGCTTCGCGGAGTCGGACACGGTCGACGCCGGCGCCGACCCCGTCACCTTTGAGCTCGACGGCGTGACGTTCGGCCTCGCCACGTGCTACGACATCCGCTTCCCGGACCTTTTCACGGAAAACGCGGACCGCGGCGCCGACGTGAACATTGTGTGCGCCTCCTGGGGCTCGGGACCCGGCAAGGCCGAGCAGTGGAAGCTCCTGGCCCGGGCCCGAGCCCTGGACTCCACCACCTTGGTCCTCGCCTGCGGCCAAGGCGACCCCGCCAGCGTGGGTCACCCGGTCAAAGGCTCCGCCCCCACCGGCGTCGGGCACTCCGTGGTGGTCTCCCCCATGGGCGACATCCTGGCAGAGCTCGACGGCGCCCCCGGCCTGCTGTTCGCCGATCTGGACACCGCCGCGGTCAAAGAAGCCCGAACCAACCTCCCGGTCCTAGCCAACCGCCACAGGTTCTAAGCGGCACAGTTGGGTTCGCTGTAGTCACCTCCGCATGCAACGGCGGCTTGTTGCCTCCATTGTGGTCACCACCCGCGGACACCGGCGCCCTGCCGTCGCTTAGACACCTCCCGTCGCCGACTTCGGCCGCTGAGCGGCCTCTTCCGGCTTTGGTCGGCGATGCGCTCCTTTGCAGGACCCCGGCGCCCGCTCGACATTGGGGAACCGCCCGCTCGGCTGCCGTTCTCGGTTTAAACGGAAACGCTCCCCCACAAGGTGACCAGTTCAAGGTGTGAGAGGGCGTTTTGCCGTTTACCGCGAAAAGCGAGCGAGGCTCATCGCCGGGACCGGGGTTTTGCTAAGGAGCGCATCGCCGACCGGAACCGAGCAAGGCCGCTAGCGGCCGCACGAGGTGCAGGGAGGTGTCTAAGCGACGGCAAAACTGCGGTTCCGGCGGAACCCAACCCCAAAGAAGCTGGGGCTACTTAGCGGCGCGCTGGCGGGAGATCTCGTAGAGGGAGATGCCCACTGCCATGGAGGCGTTCAGGGATTCCATGGCGGAGTCGATAGGGATGGAGACGATCTGGTCGCAGTTTTCGCGGACCAGACGGCTGAGGCCCTTGCCCTCGGAACCCACCACGAGGCACACCGGCTCTGTGGCCAGGGCGAGATCCGGCAGCGAGACGTCGCCGTCGCCGTCGAGTCCCAGCACGTAGATACCCATGTTCTTGAACGCCTTGAGCGTGTTGTTCAGGTTGGCAGCGCGTGCGACCGGTACACGGACAGCCGCGCCCGCGCTGGTCTTCCAGGCCGAGGCGGTGACGCCCACGGAGCGGCGCTCCGGGACGATGACGCCGTGGCCGCTGAAGGCCGAGACGGAGCGGATGATCGCACCGAGGTTGCGGGGATCGGTGATGCCGTCCAGTGCCACGAAGAGCGGGGCGTTGGCCACGTGGCCCTTCTTCCAGGCCTCGAGGGTCTCTTCCGCGAGTTCGTAGGCGTCCTGGTATTCGTACGGCGGAATCTGCAGCACGAGGCCCTGGTGGATGGCGTCATCGGTCATGCGGTCGAGCTCGGGCTTGCCGGTTTCCATCAGCGGGATGCCGCGTTCGGCGGCGAGCTTCAGGGATTCCTTGACGCGGTCGTCCATTTCGATCCGGACGGCGACGTGCAGAGCCTTGGCCGGGATGCCGGCGCGCAGCGCTTCGACCACCGAGTTGCGGCCGGTGACGACCTCTTCAGTGGCGCGGCCCTTCGGACCGGAGCGGCCGGCGCGGGCTGCGGTGCTCGTGGTGCGGCTTCCGCTGGCACGCTTGGCCTCGGAGCGTTCCGCGAGCTGCTTGTTCTTAAACGCCTTGTGGTAGGGGCGGTCCTCCGCCTTCGGCGTGGGGCCCTTGCCCTCAAGTGCCTTGCGCCCGTGACCGCCGGTTCCGACGGTAGGGCCCTTCTTCATTTTGACCGACCGGCGACCGTTGTTGGCCATGAGTTCCACCCCTGCTTGTTACGTACTTTGTTGATAAGTCTGACCTCCAGTCTACTGACCCGAGTAAAATCCTCGATCAGGGATGGCCCGAGGCAAGGCCAGACATGGATGTCAGACGGCGCAGCAGCAGTTACTCAGCCGCGCTTCAGGCTCCAGCTGGCCCCGTCCGGTCCGTCCTCGACGACGACGCCGGCGGCGGCGAGGGTGTCCCGGATGGCGTCGGAAGCAGCCCAGTCTTTAGAGGCCCGGGCCTTGGCCCGCGCTTCCAGCTGTGCCTCGACGAGGACGCCAAGAGCCGTGGTGGCGTGCTCGTCCGCGGCGGGCCCTGCTGTGGCATTCAGGCCCAGGACATCCAGCATGGCAGTGACGCTGCTGAGCGCCTGCCCCGCGGCATCGAGGTCGCCCGCTGTGAGGGCCGTATTCCCGGACCGGACCGCGTCGTGCAGCGCAGCCAGCGCCTGCGGGACGTTGAGGTCGTCGTCCATGGCGGCCGCGAACGCCTCCGGCACGGAAGCGGCGGCCAATTCTTCAGGCGAGGCGGACGTGGTCGAAACCGTGCCCGAGGCGTCAGGAAGGACCCGGCCGGCCCGGTTGAGGAATCCGTCGATCCGTTCGACGGCAGCGGCCGCTTCCTGCAGGGACGTCGGCTGGTAGTCCAGGACCGAGCGGTACTGCGCCTGCCCCAGGTAGTAGCGGACAACGCGGGCCGGGGCGAGTTCGAGCATTTCCGCCGGGCTGACGGTGTTGCCGATGGACTTGGACATTTTTTCGCCGGCGTAGGTGACCATCCCGTTGTGCATCCAGAAGTTGGCGAAGCCATGGCCTGCCGCCTGGGACTGGGCCATCTCGTTTTCGTGGTGCGGGAAGCGCAGGTCCAGCCCGCCGCCGTGGATGTCGAACTCGGTGCCGAGGTATTTGGTGACCATCGCCGAGCATTCGAGGTGCCAGCCCGGGCGGCCGGCGCCCCACGGGGAGGACCAGCTCGCCGTCGTCGGCTCCCCTTCCTTGTAGCCCTTCCACAGCGCGAAGTCGCGGGGGTCCTTCTTGCCGCGCGGGTCCGCGTCCGGGGCACCCTGCATGTCGTCGATCTTCTGGCGGGTGAGCGTGCCGTACTTGTCCCACGAGCGCACGTCGAAGTAGACGTCGCCGGAGTCGTCCAGGGCAGGATACGCGTGGCCGCGGTCGATCAGCTGCTGGATGAGGGTGTGCATTTCCGGGATGTGGCCGGTGGCGCGGGGCTCATAGGTGGGGCGGGAGACACCCAGGGTGTCGTAGGCCTTGAGGAATTCCTGCTCGTAGCGGTAGGCCAGCGCCCACCATTCCTCGTTGCGGACGGCCCCGGGTTCGTCCTCAAAGTCGGGGCCGAACGAGGCCGCGGACTTGGCGAGGATCTTGTCGTCGATGTCCGTGACGTTGCGGACCACCGTCACGCGGAAACCCCGGTACTGCAGCCAGCGGGTCAGCTGGTCGAATGCGATCGCGGAGCGGATGTGGCCCACGTGTGGCATGCCCTGCACGGTGGCTCCGCAGTAGTACAGGCTCACTTGGCCAGGTACCAGGGGGACGAAGTCGCGGACTTCGGCGGATGCTGTGTCGTAAAAGCGCAGGGTCACCGCTCCAGATTAGCCGATGGCGCTCCGCGGGCTCACCGGCTTGCCTCCCACCGCGTCTACTGCCTTGCGGCCCGTCCGGGACCGTCGGTCCGGCGGCCTACTTGCAGTACTGCCCGATCTTGTTGATCTGCTCGGTGAGCTGGGCCGTCTGTTCGTCCGTTTTGGCCCCCGTGGGGCTCGCGGCTACCTGTTTCATGATGTCGGCCATCTGGTGGATGGGGGCGCCCACCTCCGGCGCCACCTTGTCCGCGACTTCCTGGTAGTGCTGCCCGATCTGCGCGGCCTGCTCCTTGGCGGTCCCGGAGGGCACGAAGGTATCGGTGTTGAGGAACTTGCAGCTGTCCTCGACGCTCATCTTCGGCGTGGCGCTGGGGGTCTGGGGCGCCGTCGTCGAGACGGCACAGCCGCTCAGCATGGTCCCGGCCACAAGTACGACGGCGGTCAGCAGCTTCTTCACGGCAGGTCTCCTGGCAGTTCGGACGGGATGTCACGGCGGGGTCTTCCCCTCAAGCGTAGGTGACGGAGGCCTGCAGTGTTCAACCTCCGGTGGTCAGCCGGCCGGATAGACGAGCGCCGTTGCCACGGCAGAGATCCCCTCGCCTCGGCCGGTGAACCCGAGTCCGTCGCTCGTGGTGGCCGTGACGCTGACCGGCGCGCCGGCTGCGTCGCTGAGGACCCGCTGGGATTCCTCCCGCCGCGCCCCGAATTTCGGCCGGTTGGCCACAAACTGCACGGCGATATTGCCGATCTCGAACCCGTGGGCGCGGACAATCCGGGCGGCCTCGGCCAGCAGGGTCACACCGGACGCGCCGGCGTACTCGGGTCGGTCCGTCCCGAAATGCGTGCCGAGATCGCCCACCCCGCAGGCGGAGAAGAGCGCGTCGGCAGCAGCGTGCGCCACGGGGTCGCCGTCGGAATGCCCGGACAGCCCCCGCTCCCCTTCCCAGAAGAGTCCGCCAAGCCACAGCGGCTGCGGCTGGTCCTCTGCGGCGAAGGCATGGACGTCGATTCCGATTCCGGTCCGGGGGATGACGGGCGGGTTGGTGGACATGCTCATCCCTCCACCCATCGTGCGCCGAGGGGTCCTTCGAGGAGCCCCTCGGCAAGGACCAGGTCCAGGGGCGTGGTGATCTTGAGGGACTGGCTGGCCCCGCGCACGGCGTGGACGGGCACGCCGAGGAGTTCCACGAGCATTGCGTCGTCCGTGACGAGAGCGGCCTGTCCGGCGTCGAGCCCGGCGGCGGCCTCGTGGGCGCGTTTGAGGGTGTCGAGGGCGAATCCCTGCGGCGTCTGAACGGCCCGGAGCGACTCCCGGGGCGCCGTCCCGGTGACCAGCTCGGGGGCCACCGCGGCGCTGGCGCCGGTGGTCGGTTCGACGGTCTTGACGGTGTCCACCACCGGCATCACGGGAATGACGGCTGCGGCACCGGCGCCCAACGCCGCTGCGACCCGGTGAAAGACGGATTCCGGCGTTAGAGCCCGGGCGGCGTCGTGGACCAGCACGGATTCAACAGCGGGCAGGAGCGCGGCCATCGCGGCGCGGACTGACTCGGCGCGGCTCGCACCGCCCTCGACGACGGTCACGACCGGACCTTGGAGGGCGTGACCTGTCGCCGCGTTGCGGCGGTGGGCGGCCGCCAGTTCCTGCGCGAAGGCCTCGCACAACGCACGCAGTTCGGCATCTCCCGGGGGGATGGCAACGCAGATTTGCTGCGCGATCCCGGCGGCCGCCACGCCCCGCAAGGCGTGGGTGAGGATGCTATCCCCGCCCAACGGCACCTTAGCCTTGGGCATGCCGTAACCCAGGCGTTGGCCCGAGCCGGCAGCCACAACAATGACCGCGGTGACGGGACCGGCCGGTGACGTGTTCGTCGGTGCAGTATCCATGCGCACAAGACTACGTCCCTGTGCCCCCGCGCACCCCCCGTTGCGCTACCACTTGTGGCGTTTCTGAGCGCTGAGAGGGACCACAACTCATAGCGCAACCGAGGGGGCCGGCCGAAAACGGGCAAGAAGAAACCCCGGCGGCCTGATGCCACCGGGGTTCGATTCTTATCTGCGCCGGCTCTTAGGTGAACCGGCCTTGTGCTAGGAAGCCAAGACCTCGTCGAGAACGCTTGCAGCCTTCTCTTCATCCGTCTTTTCAGCCAGTGCCAGTTCCGAAATAAGGATCTGGCGGGCCTTGGCCAGCATGCGCTTCTCTCCCGCGGAGAGTCCCCGGTCGTGATCACGGCGCCAAAGGTCGCGGACGACCTCAGCTACCTTGATGACGTCACCGGAAGCAAGCTTTTCCAGGTTTGCCTTGTAACGACGCGACCAGTTTGTGGGCTCTTCAGTGAACTCGGCGCGCAGCACGTCAAATACGTGCTCCAAGCCTTCCTTGCCCACTACGTCCCGAACCCCAACCAGGTCAACGTTTTCTGCTGGAACTTCAATGGTCAGATCACCCTGAGCCACCTTGAGCTTGAGATACATCTTCTCTTCGCCCTTGACGGTGCGCATCTTGATTTCTTCAATTTTGGCTGCACCGTGGTGAGGGTAAACTACTGTCTCGCCGACCTCAAAAACCATGTGGACATTCCCCTTTCCCGCAGACCAGTTTATCACGATTAAGGCATACAACTGGCATCCAAAGGTGCCGGGAACCGCATGAATCCGGGGAAAATGGCCTTAATCCACCCCCTCAAACCCCTTGACGGATGCAGATAATAGTGCCTTCGACGCTAACTGCCAAGAGGTTTCGGACTCCCCCGGAACGGACCGCCGCTGCCTGGACCCACCCGTCCGCGCGCTTATGTGTAGGCGCCGAATCCTTGTTTGAGGCCGATTGCGGCTAGGCTATGGCTGAATAATGTTTCAAGACTCTCAAGGAGTGCGTGACGTGCGTTTCACTGCGATGAACCGGGGCCAGCGCGGCAAGCTGGCAATGGCAACGGCTGCACTTGGCATCGGGCTGCTGTCCCTGACTGGCTGCAGCTACATCAACCCCCAGCAGACCTCGGTGCAGTACTCGGCGTCGGACGGAACCCGCACTGATCTCGGCCCGCTGCAGCTGCGCAACTTCATCATCGTTGCCGACGGCCAGGACAAGCCGGGCCGCGTGATCGGCGCCGTGTACAACACCTCCTCCAAGGACGTGGTGCTGACCATCAAGGGCGCGGAGGGGTCACAGGCCGAGGTCCCGGTGAAGCAGAATTCCCACACCATGCTCAACGACTCCACCGCCGCGGTGCTCCTGAACCCCGCCGGCGCCAAGCCCGGCGCGATGACCGAGGTTACGATCTCCGAGAGCGGCACCAACATGGACGCCAAGTTCAAGGTTCCGGTTCTGGACGGCACGATCGTGGACTACAAGACGTACCTGCCGACGCCGGAGGCGACCCCCAGCAGCACGGCGACTTCCAGCAGCACGGCGACTTCCAGCAGCACGGCGACTTCCAGCAGCACGGCAACGTCCACCGAAACGGCCACGCCGACGCCGAGTAGCACCGCGGGCCACTAGCCCCCGACCACTAAACCGGCCCGGCAGCCTTCGCGGCTGGACGGACTGCCAAAGAATTGCAAAAGGACAAAAGGAGGGGCACCCGCGGGTGCCCCTCCTTCTTGCATGCCTTTTACATTCCCTGGACTCCGCCGGGCCGCCCCGGCCACTCGTCCAGGGCGGCGGCTAGTTCCGGTGCATAACCCCGGCAGCAGCTAATCCACGGCGGCGTCTCCCATCCCTACGGCTCGAACTTGTAACCCAGCCCGCGGACGGTGATCAGGTACCGCGGCGCCGAGGCATCCGGCTCGATCTTGCTGCGCAGGCGTTTGACGTGGACGTCGAGGGTTTTGGTGTCGCCCACGTAGTCGGAGCCCCAGACCCTGTCAATCAGCTGGCCGCGGGTCAGGACCCGGCCGGAGTTCCGCAGCAGCATTTCCAGCAGCTCGAATTCCTTGAGGGGCAGGGCGATCTGCTCGCCGCCGACGCTCACCACGTGCCGTTCGATGTCCATCCGGACGGGACCGGCCTGCACCGTGCTGGAGACGAGTTCCTCAGGCTCGCTCTGGCGCCGCAGGACGGCGCGGACGCGGGCCACGAGCTCCCGCGAGGAATAGGGCTTGGTGACGTAGTCGTCGGCGCCCAGCTCCAGGCCCACCACCTTGTCGATTTCCGAGTCCTTCGCCGTCAGCATGATCACCGGGACACTGGAGCGCTGCCGGAGTTGGCGGCAGACTTCGGTGCCCGACTGGCCAGGCAGCTGCAGGTCCAGAAGGACGAGGTCGGCGCCGTTGCGGTCGAACTCGGTAATGGCGTCCAGTCCGTTGTCCACTACCTCGACTTCGAACCCTTCCTTGCCCAACAGATAGGACAGGGGGTCGCTGAAGGACTCCTCGTCCTCAACAATAAGAATCCTGCTCAAGCGCTAGCTCCTTGCTCATGGACGCCGGCGGCGTCACGTCGTTGCGGTCTGGGGTCCTGGCTGGAAGGGCGGGCGGCGGCTTTGCCGGCCCCGGCGCCGTCGGCGTCGTCCAGGCCTTCCATCTCGGGAAGTCGAATGGTGAAGGTGGAACCCTTGCCAAGCTGGGACCACAGGGTTACCTCACCGCCGTGGTTGGAAATGACGTGCTTGACGATGCTCAGCCCCAGCCCTGTGCCTCCGGTCTGCCGCGAGCGGGCGGCATCCACCCGGTAGAAGCGTTCGAAGACACGCTCCTGGTCCTCGGGGCTGAGTCCCTCACCCTGGTCCGTCACCGAGACAGCCACGAGGCCGTCCTTGGAGCGGATGCCGATGCCCACCTTGGTGTTCTCCGGCGAGTAACGGATGGCGTTGTCGATGAGGTTGCGCAGCGCGGTGACGAGGAGGTCCTGGTCGCCGTAGACCATGGCGTCGGCGTGGCCGCCGACCACCAGTTGGATGTTCTTGGTCTCGGCGGGCAGTTGGGAGCGGTCCACGGCCTCGCTGACCACCGTGTTGATGTCCACGGGGCGGCCCTGCTGCGCGACGTTGGCGCCCTGCAGCCGGGAAAGCTCGATGATGTCCTGCACCAGGGCGGCGAGCCGTGTCGATTCCTTGTGCATGCGCTTGGCGAAGCGTTTGACGGCGTCGGGGTCGTCAGCGGACGATTCGAGGGCCTCCGCCAGGAGCGAGATCGCCCCGACCGGTGTCTTCAGTTCATGGGAGACGTTGGCGACAAAGTCGTTGCGGACTTCCTCGGTGCGGGTGAACTCCGTGCGGTCATCGGCGAGCAGGAGGATATATTCCTCTCCGATCACGGCGGCCCGGACCTGCACAACGATCGTTCCCTGGCCGAGCGGGCCGCGTGGCAGCTCCAGCTGTTTTTCCAGGATGACCCCGTCACGGCGCACCTTGGCGGTCATTTCCAGCAGCTGCTGGTGCACCACGGTGTGCCCGCGGACCAGGCCGTAGGCGTAGGCGGCAGGGCTGGCGCGGACCACGCCGTCGATCGCATCGACCACCACGAACGCGCGGCCGAGGACGGCGAGCACCTCCGCGGCGCCCTCGGGCAGCGAGGGTTCCTCGACGTCGACGTCGACAATGTGCCGTTGCTGCTCACTGACCCGGAATGCGAGTACGCCGAACATGCCAAACGAGAGGCCGATCAGGCCGGCGATCACGCCGATGAGCATTGGATCCACGGCTCCAGCTTATGCTCTGCCAAGCGGACGAAACCGAAATCTCCTGCGATTCCGGCGCCGGTTCAGCTAACGTTCACCTATTGGGGCGTAACAGTTCACCAGACACTGAAAGAGTTGACAGTTGGGGCGCCGGCAGGCGAACCGAAATAGGCCCGCCACTTCAATTGCAGGCAATATTTCCGAGGAAAGGACGCACACGTGCGTAAGGTTTTTCAGGAGGAGCTCGCCCAGGTAAGGGAGCAGCTCGTCGAGATCTCAACGCTGGTCACGGAGGCCATCGACAAGGCCACGACGGCTTTCCAGGGCGCCGACATCGACCTCGCCGAGGACGTGATTGCCGCCGATGCCCGGATCGACTTCCTGCAAAACAGTCTCGACGAACACGCCATTGACATCCTGGCCCTCCAGGGCCCGGTGGCGAGCGACCTGCGCATGCTCGTAGGTTCGCTCCGGATGAGCGCTTCGCTGGAACGCATGGGCGATCTCGCCCGCCACCTGGCCCAGCTGGCACGACTGCGCTACCCCGCAACCGTAGTCCCGGAGCAGTTGAGGGGGACCTTCAAGAGCTTCGCCGAACAGGATCTGCTGATCGCCCAGAAGCTCACTGAACTGCTGGCAACCCGCGACCTCGGCGTTGCCCGGGAAATCATGAGGGCCAACGGTGTTGTCAACGACCTTCACCTGAGCGTTTTCAAGGCGATCGCGCGCAGCGACTGGCAGGAGTCCCCGGCCACCACGGTGGACGTTGCCCTGGCCAGCCGCTACTTTGAGCGCTTCGCCGACCACGGCGTCTCCGTAGCCCAGAAGGTGACCTACCTGGTCACCGGTGCGTGGCAGCCGAACACTATCGAACACATCTGACGGCGGCTTTCCCGCAGACACAACGCAGATACAACGACGGCGTCCGGTCACCTTGGGGGTGACCGGACGCCGTCGTTTATTCTCTAAGCTCTTGCGCGTCGCTCCGTGCTGCGCTTTGCCCGTAGGTTGCGCTTGGCGCAGGGCGGGAACTACTTACTTCTTACCCTGGTTGGCGACCGCCTTGATGGACTCGGCGGCAGCCTCAGGGTCAAGGTAGGTGCCGCCCGGGTTCAGCGGTTTGAAGTTCTCATCCAGTTCGTAGACCAGCGGGATGCCGGTGGGGATGTTCAGGCCCGCGATGTCTTCGTCGCTGATGCCGTCAAGGTGCTTCACCAGGGCCCGGAGCGAGTTGCCGTGGGCCGTGACCAGGACGGTCTTGCCGGCTGCGAGGTCGGCCTTGATGTCCGATTCCCAGTACGGCAGCAACCGGATCAGGACGTCCTTGAGGCACTCGGTGCGCGGGACGGCGTCGCCGAGGTCCTTGTATCGCGGGTCCCCGACCTGGGAGAACTCGGAGTCGTCGGCCAGGGGCGGCGGCGGGGTGTCGTAGGAACGGCGCCAGGTCATGAACTGCTCCTCGCCGTACTCGGCGAGGGTCTGGGCCTTGTCCTTCCCCTGCAGGGCGCCGTAGTGGCGCTCGTTCAGGCGCCAGTCACGCTTGACGTCGATCCAGCCGCGGTCGGCCTTCTCAAGGGCCAGGTTCGCCGTGTTGATGGCCCGCTTCAGCCTTGAGGTGTAGAGGATGTCGGGGAGGATGTTGTTCTCCACGAGGAGCTCACCGCCGCGCACCGCCTCGGCGCGGCCCTGGTCGTTCAGGTCAACGTCCACCCAGCCGGTGAACAGGTTCTTGGCGTTCCATTCGCTGTGGCCGTGGCGCAGCAGAATCAGCTTGTAGGTCATGGTTTTTATCCTAGCCGAGCCCCCGCAGGCGGCGCAGAGCGTTACACCGCGTGCGTTTCACAGCAACGCGGGGTCAGATACCGCCCATCACGGGGCCCGACATGGGCCGTATCTGACCCCGCGATGGAGGAAGCCCGGACGATAGGCTGGGGCTGTGGTGCAGAAGGCTGAACGGGTGTTGGCCCCCCGGAACCAGGGCGGGGCGAAAAGCGGCGTCCGCGGCGGCAGGCCGGTGGGCAACGTGACCCGGGGAACCACGAACCCCAACCGGATGCGCCGCGTGGACCGCTGGCTGACCGGCCCGCAGGCCTGGCGGCTGCGCGCCGCGGCCGATCCCCTCGCCGTCGACCTCGGCTACGGCGCCTCGCCGGCCACCGCCGTCGAACTCTTTGACCGTCTCTCCACGGTCCGCGCGGACGTGCGGGTGGTGGGGATCGAAATCGAACCGGAACGGGTCCGGCAGGCCCGGGCACTGGAACGGCCCGGCCTGAGTTTCCAGCTGGGCGGCTTTGAGCTGCCTGCGGCCGGAGATCCTGTGCTGGTGCGGGCCTTCAACGTGCTGCGGCAGTATGAGGAAGCCGACGTGCCGGGCATCTGGCGGCTCGTACAGGACCGCCTCGCCCCGGGCGGGCTGTTCGTCGACGGCACGTGCGATGAAATCGGTCGCCGCGCCGCCTGGGTGGCGCTCGGCGCCGAGCGGCCGCTGAGCCTGAGCGTGTCCATGCGGTTTGGCGCCTTCGCGCTGCCCTCCGACGTTGCCGAACGGCTGCCGAAGGCCCTGATCCACCGCAACGTGCCCGGCGAAAAGATCCACGCCTACCTTCAGGCGATGGACAAGGCCTGGCTGGAGGCGGCGCCCTTGGCGTCCTTCGGCAACCGCCAGCGCTGGTCAGCGATGTGCCGCGCGCTGCTCGACGCCGGCTGGCCCGTCCAGGACGGCCCGTCGCGGTGGCGGCTGGGCGAAGTCACGGTGGACTGGGACGCTGTGGCCCCGGGGAACTAGCCGGGGCCCACGCCGGCAGGGTTCCCTGAGCGAGCTTGCGAGCTTAGGGGGCCGGCGGGGATTACCAGGGGCCGTAGGGGCCCATGTTGCGGCCGCGACCGGCGTCCTTGACCGCGGGGCGGACGTCGGCGAGATAGACGGACGCTGCTGTCACGGCGGCAAGCCCGAAAATGCCGAGCGAGCTGGCTCCGCCGCCGCTTCCCAGCTGCGCGAGCAAGGAGAAGAGGCCCACGGCGAAGGCGCCGCCGGTCAAGGCAAGCCAGAAGGTCTTGGTCCGTTTCGATACAGCCTCGAACGCGTTGGCCTTGTGCCGGAGGCAGTCGAAAAACGCCCATGCCTCCAAGGCAAAGGCCACGATCGCCAGGACCAGGTAGATCCCGGATTCGACATAGAAAATGAGTAAGCGTCCGTCCACTCCCCCAGCCTAGCCGTCCAGCGTCCCCAACGCCTGCTCCAAATCGGTCCAAAGGTCTTCCACGTTTTCAATTCCCACGCTCATCCGGACCAGATTGTCCGGCACGCTCTCCGGCTCGGCCGTGTGCCGGCGCCGGCGTTCGATTAGGGACTCCACTCCGCCCAGCGAGGTGGCCGGAAGCCAGAGGTGGAGGGCGCGGATCATACGGTCCGCCGCCTCCGCGCCGCTGAGGCTACTGTCGTGCCCACGTACCGGCGCCACCTCGATGCACAGGATGGAGCCAAATCCCTTCATCTGGGCCTTGGCACGCTCGTGGCCGGGGTCCGAAGGCAGGCCGGGGAAACGGATGGCGGCAACCCGCGGATGACCAGACAGCCGCTCAGCCAGGATTTGCGCTGAGGCCTGCGATCGCTCGATCCGCAGTGCCAGGGTCCGGAGCCCGCGCAGGGCCAGCCATGCCTCAAACGGTCCGGCGATCCCGCCGTGGATGGTGCGGTGGTGCAGCAGCGCGGCGCGGAGACCGGCGTCGGAGGTCACCAGGGCGCCGAGCACGACGTCGGAGTGCCCCGAGAGGTACTTTGTCACGGAATGCAGCACGACGTCGGAGCCCAGGCTGAGGGGCTGCTGCACGAGCGGCGTGGAAAAGGTGTTGTCCGTGACGACGATCGCGCCGGTCTCGTGTGCCGCGGCGATAAGGGCCCGCATGTCGGCGATGCCGAGCATGGGGTTGGTGGGGCTCTCCAGCCACAGCATGCTGGCGGCACGCCCACCGGCCGTGGCGAGCGCGGCCAGGACGGCGTCGGTGTCGGCGATGTCCACCGTCCTCAATTCGAGGAAGCCTTTGGCCGCCAGTTCGGTGGCCATGGTGACCGAGCCCGCATAGCTGTGCGACGGCATCACGAGCACGCCCTGGGCGGGCACCAGAGACAGGGCCGAGCTGACGGCGGCGAGTCCCGAGGCGTAGAGCAGGCCCGGCAGGTCCGCGCCTTCCAACTGGCCCAGCGCCTCTTCGAAGGGATCCCACGTGGGGTTGGAATAGCGGCCGTAGCCGCGGTCGCCGTCGCCCAGCGGTCCGGTGCCGAAGTACGTGGAGGACAGCACCAGCGGCGGGTTGACCGGTTCGTCGCGGGTGCGCGGCGGGCGCCCTGCTGCCACGACCAAGGATTCCGGCGAAAGCGTTGCGGCCAGTTCTTCAGAAAGACTCATGGAGACAGGGTACGTGTGAGCCCCTCAGGGCACCCAAGCCGTTACGCCGCAGACTCTGGTGTCGGTGTTTGTCGGTAGTCTAGAACCGTGACTACCCAGAGCCCCGGAGCGTCCCCTCAACAGTTGCCCGGACTGTTTATTGCCTTCGAGGGCGGAGACGGCGCCGGCAAGTCCACCCAGGCGGCTGAACTCGCCAAAGCCCTGGAATCGAGCGGCTTCACGGTGCTGCGGACCCGGGAACCGGGCGGCACACCGATCGGCGAGAAGTTGCGTTCCCTTGTGCTGGATCACGGGCACGGCCACATCGATGCCCACACCGAGGCCCTGATTTTCGCGGCATCACGGGCGGCGCATGCGAGCCAGGTTATCCGGCCGGCCCTGGAACGCGGCGAGATCGTCCTCACGGACCGGTACATTGACTCCTCGGTCGCCTATCAGGGCGCCGGGCGCGGCCTCGGGACGGACGCGGTGCGGGACATCAACGCTTGGGCGACGTCGGGCCTGCATCCGGACCTCACGGTACTGCTCGACGTCGACCCCGCCGTCGGCCGGCAGCGGCGCACCGCCGGCGACGCCGCCGAAGACCGCCTCGAGTCCGAGGCCGACGAATTCCACGCCAAGATCCGGGCAGCTTTCCTGGAGCTGGCCGCCGCCCGGCCCGAGGCCTATCTGGTGCTTCCGGCCCGTCTGCCCGTCACCGAACTCGCTGCACGAATCTTTGAGCGCGTCGAGTCCCTGCTGGTCGTCGCCCAAAGCAGCACGGCATGACGGTCTGGGACGACCTTCAGGGCCAGGACGCCGTCGTGGCCCAGCTGCGCCAGGCGGCCCAGGGAGAAGGCCTCACGCATGCGTGGCTATTCACCGGTCCGCCCGGTTCCGGCCGCTCCAACGCCGCCAAGGCCTTCGCCGCGGCCCTGAACTGCGACCAGGAGGACGTCAGCCAGCGCGGGTGCGGCGAGTGCCCGGCATGCCTGACCATTCTCGGCGAGACCCATTCCGACGTTGCGTTCGTACGCACCGAAAAGGTCACCATCACCATTGATGAGGCGCGCGAGCTCGTGTCCACCGCCGGGAACCGGCCGTCGTCGGCCCGGTGGCGGATCATTGTGGTGGAGGACGCGGACCGGATGGCCGAGCGCACCACCAACGTCCTGCTCAAGGCCATTGAGGAACCCACACCCCGCACCGTCTGGATGCTCTGCGCCCCCTCCCCCGCCGATGTCCTCGTGACCATCCGCTCCCGCTGCCGTCCGGTGGCGCTGCGGCTTCCGCCCGCCGCCGACGTCGCGGCCCTGCTGGTCAAGCGCGACGGCGTGGACCCGGCGGTTGCCGAGCGCGCTGCCCGGGCGGCGCAGAGTCACGTGGGGATTGCCCGCCGCCTGGCCCGGGACCCGGAGGCCCGCGAGCGCCGCCTGGAGACCGTTCGTTTCCCGCTGTCCCTGCGTGGTGTCACGGCGGCGGTCATGATGGCGGAGAAGCTCGTCAAGATCGCCACCGAGGAAGCCACCAGTTCCAATGACGAGCGCGACGCCGCCGAGAAAGCGGCGCTGCTGGCCACCCTCGGGGCGCCCGAAAGCGGCACGCTGCCGCCGGCCATGCGGGGCCAGGTCAAGCAGCTCGAGGACGACCAGAAGCGCCGTGCCAAGCGTTCGATCACCGATTCCCTTGACCGCACGCTGACGGACCTGCTGTCCTTTTACCGGGATGTCCTGATCATCCAGATGGGGAACGCCGTGGAACTGGTCAACCTTGAACTCCGGAGCGAACTCGAAGACTTCGCTTCCCGTTCCACCGCCGAAGTGACCCTTGCCCGCATGGACGCCATCAATAAGGCCCGCAAACGGATCACCACCACCAACGTGGCTCCGCTGCTGGCGATTGAGTCCATGGCCTCCAGCCTGATTTGATGGCCGCGGCCACTCCACCGACACCATCGCTTTCGTTCCTATCCTCCAAGGAGATCCGCATGAAGCCTGCTCGACCCAAGTCCGCAAGATCCCGATCCCTGGCGATCGGCACGCGGGCCGTCGGCGCCGTGGCCTTGGCCCTGACACTGGCCTCATGCAGCCTTTTCGGTGGTGGCAGCGGCGGCGGCTCGGGTGCCGCAACGTCGGGGGCCGCATCGGGACAGGCGGACGCCTCGATCGCTGCGGCGGCGCCCGCGGAACTGCGCAGCTTCTACTCCCAGCGGATCGACTGGAAGCCGTGCGAGAGCAGTTTCCAGTGCGCCAAAATCAACGTCCCGCTGGACTACAGCAAGCCTGACGGTGACCACATCGAACTCGCCGCCATCAAGCTCCCCACGAAGGGCAACAAGAAGGGCACCCTTCTGGTCAACCCGGGCGGCCCGGGCGGATCGGGCTATGACTTCGTCAGGGACGCGGCCAACACCAACATTTCGGAGAAGGTCCGGTCCGCCTATGACATCGTGGGATTCGACCCCCGCGGCGTGAAGCGCTCCGCTCCGGTCACGTGCCTCACGGACGCGGAACGTGACGCGTCCCGCGCCAAGACCTATGCCCTGGACACCGATGCCGGACTGCAAGCGGCCTTGGCCGACAACAAGGCCATCGCAGCCAAATGCGCAGAGAACACCGGGCCGGTCCTGGGCCAGATCGACACCGTCAGCGCGGCCAAGGACCTCGACATCCTCCGCGGTGTGGTCAACGACGCCAAGCTGAACTACCTCGGCTACTCCTACGGGACGCTCCTGGGCGCCACCTACGCGTCGCTGTTCCCGGACAACGTCGGCCGGCTGGTCCTTGACGGCGCCTTGGATCCGTCTCTGAGCTACGAGGAACTGACCGCCGGCCAGACCGTGGCCTTCGACAAGGCCCTGCACACCTACGTTGCCAACTGCCAGCAGACCAGCGGATGCCCGATGACGGGTAGCGCCGAGGACGGCGTCCAGCAGATCCGCAACGCGATCAACGCCGCGGAGGCCAACCCGCTGCCGTCGAAGGACGGTCGGAAGGTCTCGGGGTCGACGTTCGTCAGCGGCCTCATCATCCCGCTCTACAACAATGACAACTGGCCGATCCTCACCCGGGCGCTCGGGCAGGCCCTGGCCGGCGACGGCACGGGCATGATGCAACTGGCCGACTTCGGCGCCGACCGGGACCCCAGCGGCACCTACACGTCGAACAGCTCCTTCGCCTTCAACGCCATCAACTGCCTGGACTACCCCATGGTGACCGACACCGCCTCCATGCGGGCCGAGGACCAGAAGCTGCGCCAGCTCTCCCCCACCCTGGGTTACTACTTCGCCTACGGCGGAACCAACTGCAAGGACTGGCCGTACAAGAACGTCCGGACCCCGGCCCCGGTGGAGTACAAGGGGTCGGCCCCCATTGTTGTTGTGGGAACGACCGGGGATCCGGCCACGCCCGTGGAATGGGCCAGCTCCCTGCGCAAGCAGCTCGGGAATGCCTCGCTGCTGACGTGGAAGGGCGAGGGCCACACGGCTTATGGCCGCTCCAACAGCTGCATCGGCAACGCCGTTGATGACTACCTCGTGGACGGCAAGACTCCGGCGGACAACACGGTGTGCTAGGTAGCGTCTGCTCGGTACGGTTTGCTCGGTACGATTTGCTCGGCCGGCGGGCGGCCGCGGACGCTCATTTTGACCCGGACGCAGGGACTCTATTACAGTTATCTCTTGCATGATCCGCCCGGTTCGCCGGGCTTTCATGTGGTTGCTTCCTTAGCTCAGTTGGTAGAGCGTCTCACTCGTAATGAGAAGGTCGCCAGTTCGATTCTGGCAGGAAGCTCGGGAAGAACCCCGTATTTCCGCTGATTCAGCGGGGATACGGGGTTTTTTGCTGGTGGCCGTGGGACGCCCCTATAACCGCACCGAGGGGGTCAAGAACAGCCTCAAGCCCGGGAACGGGCTCTCGGCTCACTCGCGTTCATGTCGGAACGTATTGCGGTGTGAACTGGTTGCCGCGGCAATCCCTCGCACAGTCCGCGGAGAGCAATACCCAGGGCCGCCCGGTAGAATTTCGTCCCATCCTTTATCTCGTTCAGAGGTATCCGGGGGCGAGCAGCAAAGGCAGACCGATGGACATCCCGACACCACCGACCCCGCAGCGGCCTTTACCGCCGGACCGCCTTCCTCGATCTGGCCTTGCGGACGCAGAACCGGCCAAGGTTGTAAGGTATCCGGTGCCGGGCCCGTTGCCGCCTCGGGTAGGCCGGCCTACCGCCGGACCGGATCAGACTCAACCTCCGATCCCACCCGACGCTCAGCTTGGCCGGTGGACTACAGAGGGGCCGGAGCAAGCGCCCGCGAAAGTTGTCAGCTACCCGGCCCCCAAGGCCCGGACGTCTCGGGAGCCTGCGTTGCCGAAGGTAGGCCCGCCTGCGTTGGAGCCGGATCAAGCTCAGCGGCCTGTCTCTCCGGTCGGTCAGCCGACCAAGCGTCCTAAGCGAAAGTGGCGCCGCAAGCTCCTGCTGGCTCTGATCGCCCCGCTGGTTCTGGTCCAGATCATTGCGTTCATGTTCAGCATGGGCGTGACCCCGCCGCGCACTGCTTACATGCTGGAGGCCGGCGAGCCCAACGTCTACCAGTTCGTCTCGATCAACCACATCAGCCGGCACCTGCTCGCCGCGACAATCGCCCATGAAGACGAACAACTCGGCACCCGCTCTGGCGCTTTCGACCTCGGAGACTTCCAGGCCAGGGTGCAGGCGTACTTCCAGGGAAAGCCCGACCCGAGCGGCTCCACCATCCCCCAGCAGCTGGTCAAGAACATTTTCCTCTGGGACGACCAAAGCGCCGCCCGCAAAGGTATCGAGGCCGTCCTGGCAACCCAGTTCAGTTACACGCTGAGCCCCCAACGGACTTTGGAGCTCTACCTGAACTATGCCCAGTTCGGCCCTCATCTGTACGGTGTCTGCGCCGCCAGCTGGTACTACTTCGGAACACCGCCGTGGAACATGTCCGATTACCAGTCTGCTCAACTGATGGGCGTCCTGCCTCTGCCGGATCTGGTCAGGAGAGACCCCAACGGCGGAATCTACCTCGGCGATGGCGTCCACCCCGCCGTCTGGAACCTGGTGAACGGGGCCGCGAACGTCTGGGTCCCGCGGCAGATCGCCGGCCTGGGCGGATGGCAGGCGGCCGTCGCGACGGTCGGCATCACCGACACCGCCGACAACCACGCTGACCGGCGTGCCGACGACGACGCGTGCTCGACCATGCCTCAAAGCGTAAAGGACCGTATCCAGAGCGAAGCCGGCTAGCGTCTCAACGCCGGGCGTCCTCCGCAACCGGGCCTTCGGGAATTTCTCAGTCGGATACAGCCCCGATCCGTACTTTCAGGGTTACGCGGGAGCCCGGCCCACGTCAGGATGGCCCTTTGTGGATGGGTTTGTTCAAGGCCAGGCTGATGGTCTGGCCCGGGGCCAACTCCCCGGAGGGCAGGTCAGAGAAGTCATACCAGACGCGGTCGGTGCCGGTGAGGGGGCGGTTCGCCCATTCCAAGTCGGGGGCCTTGAACCTGGCCTCGATCTGGCGCTCGGTGTCCCCGGGCGCGGTGGTGTAGGTGAGGGGGATCCCTTCCGTGTCGGCGGTGAAAGAGCCCTGGGCGCCGTCAATCTTGAGCTCGCCGGGCATCAGCCTCACCTTGGTCCCTGCAGGGATAGGCCGGTCCGTGGTGAGGGACGGGTTGTATTGCAGCAGTTGGTCCGTGGTGCACCGGAACTTGTAGCCGAGGCTGTCGAGGGAGTCGCCGTCGACCGTGGTGTAAAAAATGGCCTGGCCGAATGAATTATTGACGCTAGTTCCCGTACCGGACCTGCTGTCGACCAGGTTCTTCTGCAGCTGGAGGTGCTTTCCGGTGCGGATAAAGTACGTATTGCCTTTCTCGTAGGCGTACGGGACTTTATTCGCTTCGGCCAATTGTTCCTCAGTGAGGCCGAACCGGTAAGTGATCCCGCCCAGGGTGTCGTCGGGTTCAACGACGTAGCTGGTGGGGATGCCGTTTGCATCGACGACGGCCGTTCCCTTCGCGCCGGTGATCGGGCCCGGGGCGGGGATGAGGCGGAGCTTCGTGCCCGGCGTCAGGGGTGCTCCCGGCTGGAGGCCGTTGAACTCGGCGAGTTTCGCCTCGGAGATCCGGAAGGAGCCGGCCACAATGGCAGGGGTGTCACCCGGGAGTGTCGTGTAGTAGTCCGCGTTGCCGAACGAATCGGAGACCACTGGCCCCAGCGCCGAACCCCTTCCGGTCTCCGCCGGGGCCGTCGCTGCCTGTGTTTGGGTGCTGACCTTTGCGGCGACGGGTTGCGGGGACGGCGTCTCGTAGGAGCACGCTGCCAATCCGGCCGAAAGCAACACGACAAGGGCCGCGCCGCCCAACGCCTTCGACAGGCTTCTCTGATTGCCCGGACACCCGGTAGTTCCCGTCATCACAAACCCCCAATAAAACCGGTCCGGGCCATCTCGCCTCGGACTGAACAGACTGAGCCTAAAGGATGACCGCTTCGGGCACTATGGCGGATCGTGTCAGACTCGGCGGATGCCGATCATCCAGCTTCACAATGCGTCCCCGTCGTCCGTCGAGAAGAAGCGCGAAATCTGGTCCGTCGCTGGGGTGACGCTGGCCGAATCGGGCCAGGATGACTCCGGATAGGTCAGCTGGCGTGCACTTAGAGGAACGGGGCGAAGACGTGCCGGCAGACCCGGTGCGGTCCAGCACGGATGAGTCCCCACTCTAGATTGCTACGCCGCGACCTTTGCCTAGGCGTATTGCAGGCTCAGCAGCATCGCCTTCAGCTGCGCGTAGCGCTCTGTTCCCATCCAGGCTTTCGCTTCGGCCGGCGAAGCAAAAGCCTGGATGGACGGCGCATCGGACAAAACGACCCAGGCGCTCAGGACCCCGTTAGGCAGCAGGATCTGGTTGGAGCCGGAGGAGTCGGTGGTTGCCAGGAATTCCCTGGCGTTCCGGACGTCCACGAAGTAGTAAGGGCCGCCGGTGGCCCCCGGGTACTCGTCAAAGGCGAAGCCGAACTCTGCGGCTCCCCCCGCCATGTTGGTGACGCCGGGCACGGGTGCGTGATTCAGGATGGTCCGACTTGCCGGCCCGGCGGCGCCATCGCCGTACATGCCGCTGTACATGCGGGGGAATATACTACGCGGTTGGGTGTGGCCAAGGTGACGGGCTTGTTCTTGACGTCGGCCAGGCCGCCGCGCCACCAGGTGGACGTGCCGTTGCCCTGGTTCTCTATCCCCTCGATGATGATCAGCAGGTTGGGGTTGGAGGCAAGGACGGCGTTCCCGCCACGGGTGGCTGCGGGCTGCCAGTCGGTGGCGGCGGCCCCGCTCCAGGTCGCTGCACCGGCGGGCTCGTTGTGAAGGTCGGCACCGATGAGGGTGGGATCGTTCTTGTAGCGCGCGGCGAGCATCTTCCAGTCGGCGATCCACTTCGACTCCGGGTATGCGGAGGTGTACCAGAGCGGAGACTGGCCCGCGGAGGACGGCCGGTGCCGGTCCAGGATGATGTGCAGGCCGTTGGCCTTGGCGCGGGCGATCACCGCGTCCATCAGAAACAGGGGCGTCTTGCCCTCGATCCCGTAGGCGCGGTTGGCCCAGTAGTTCAGGCTTCCATTGATGGACGTCGCGGCCAGGCACTCATTGGAGAACGGCAGCCGCACGGCGTTGAAGCCCATCGACTTGATGTTGGCCAGGGCGTCGTCGATGGTCAGGGTCCACAGCCCGTGCGGCAGGCATGGCAGGCCGACGGCCAGCGTGGCGGGGCGGGTTGGAAAGCAGCTTCGCAGTTCCTCCTGAGAGTGGCGTGCGGGTGCGGGTGCGGCCCTGGTGGCCCGGGGCGGCAGGCGGGACGCGGACGGCCCCTTCCGGCCGGTGCCGGAGGGGGCCGTCCGCTGAGTCTTAGCGGTTTGCGGCCGCAGTGCCCATGACTACAACGAGTAAGATCACCGCAAAGGCGATCGACGCGTAGCCGATGACCAGTGCGGCGATGGCCAGGCCGCGGCCGCTTTCACCGGTGGTCTTAATCTGGTTCAGGGCGATGTGACCCAGGATGATCCCGAGCAGGCTGATAAAGAAGGATGAAACCAGCGCCGCGATGGCCAGACCGTTGGTCTTCGCGGAGACGGGCGCGGGCGCGTATCCCTGGTACTGGGGTGTGCTCATGGTTGTGAAGCCTTTCAATCCGTTAGCGTGGGTCCCCCCGGCCCGCACAATGCGGATCGGCTCTCAAAAAGTACCAAGCAGATGCCGAAAACGGTCCACTTCGCCCAATATTTCCTCCCACGCCACGGCCGGGCCACAGCCCCCTGACCTGCGTATTGTCTTTTTCCGGGTCGTCGGCGAGCCTTAGGGAATGGAACGGCCCGGCCGCAGGCTGCCAGCCCGGCAGCAGGATAGTCCGCCGGCACGGACCGGCGGACGGCGAAGCCTGCGGGGGCGCCCGCAATGGGGCACGGTGGTGGCGTTCGGCCTAGTCAGCCTCGCCACAGACATGGTGTCCGACGGCGCCCGGCCGCTGGGAGGTCCCCTGCTCGCCCAGCTCGGCGCATCAGCGCTGTTTGTGGGTCTCGTGACAGGCGCCGCGGAAGCCGCGGCGCAGGGGCTGCGGCTGGTGTTCGGTCCCTGGGCGGATCGCACCGGCAAATACTGGACTTTCACGATTGCCGGGTACGTGCTCACGGCGGTGTGCGTCCCGCTGCTGGCGTTGGCGCCCTTGGCCGGATCCGCCGGACTGGCACTGGCGGCCGCGCTCCTGATCGGGGACCGGGTTGGCAAAGCCGTCCGTAGCCCGGCGAAGACTGTCCTGCTGGCTGCCGCTGCCGGGCCGGCTGGCCGGGGCCGTGGCTTCGCCGTCCACAAATCCCTCGATCTGGCCGGCGCGCTCCTGGGCCCGCTGCTCGTCTCCGCGGTGCTGGTGGCCACCGGCTCGCTGTCGGCGGCGTTTGCGGTGCTCGTCTTTCCGGCGGCGGCAGCGCTGGCAATCCTCGTGTGGTTGCGTCGCAGGGTACCGGACCCGGGCGACGTCCCGTCAGCGCCCGTTGCCGCCGTCACCGAGTTCCCCGCAGACGCCGCGGCACCGGGCTCGGCTCCCGGGTCCGTCCCAGCTTCGGCACCGGGTTCTTCGCCGGCTTCGTCGTCGGGTTCTGCGCTTCCCCTTGCGAACGGCGGCCGGCCGCCGTCGGTGTTTTCCGGCGTCTTTATCCTGTTTGCCGCCGCCGCCTTCTTCTGGAGCGCCGGCCTGGTGGCTTTCGGCGTCATCTCCTACCATCTGACGGCCGACGTGGCGGTCCCCGTCGCAGTCGTTCCGCTGCTGTACGCGGCCGCCATGGGGGCGGCCGCCGTCGGGGCCCTCGCCAGTGGCGTCCTTTACGACCGTGCCGGGGCGGCCGTACTGATCGGCCTTCCCGTGCTGATCGCGGGCGTGCCTGTCCTGGCCCTGGCACCGAGTGCCGGACTCGTTCTGGCCGGCGTCCTGGTCTGGGGCGCCGCCACGGGCATCCAGGACTCCACGGTCAAGGCGTTGGTGGCCGATCTCGTGCCGCAGCCCCGGCAGGGCACCGCCTACGGGGTGTTCGCGGCATTCGAAGGGGCCGGGGCGTTGGCGGGCGGGGTACTGTACGGAACGCTTTACGGCGCGCGGCCGGTGCTCATTGCTGCGGTGGCGGCGCTCCAGGCGGCGGCCCTCGTCCTGCTCCTTATCACCCTGCGCAGAAGCCGGCGCCCGTCAGCGGGTCACGGGCGTGCCGAAGCGCTGACTTAGCGGCTCCAGACGGACGCCGCGCCGGAATGCCCTGTGATGACGCTCTGGTAGATGAAGAAAGCGCCCGCGACGGCGCCGGCAATGAGGAGGACCACTCGGACGATCCGGTTGTCCCGCAGTCCGCCCAGGAACGCCAGACGCCGGCCGAAGGGCTCATAGGTGACCACCAGCATGGCCGCGACGATGACGAAGAAAATCACCGAAAACACCTTGAGCACATCGCCCTGCTGGGCGTGCTCGCGGACCAGGGCCGACGCCGGACGGGCCTTCTCCAACTGCTCGCCGGCCTGAGCCGTCACCACCGTTATGGGAACCAGAATCAGCGACAACACGCCCAGCGGCCAGGCCAGGTAGCTCCGCCAGCGCGGTGCCACGGCGTAGACAATGGCGCCCAGACCCGCAAGCGGTCCGAGCACCACCACGGCGTGGACGAGCAGGACGTGGGCCGGTAGCCCGCCAATTTCGATCAAGTGAATACTCCTCAGTATCGGGGCGCCGCCGGGTCTCATGACAAAGCCGCGAGCCGGTGCTCGCGGCCGGGCCGGGACTTCTATGATTCTTGCATGGGAACCCCGGGACTTGCGGGCATTGCCGGGCCGCTGTATGCGTTGCCGTACGGCGAGTTTGTGGCGGCAAGAACGGCTGCCGCCCGCCGCCTCAGTTCCGGGAACATCGCTGCCGCGGGGCAGAGGGCCCTGGCGGCCGAAGTGCGGGCCCTGCCCAAACCCTCCCTGGCCGCGTGGGCGGTGAACATGATGGCGGCGCACAGCCCCGAAATGTTGCGGGAGCTGGCCGAACTGGGGACGTCGATGCAGGCCGCGCAGTCCGCCCTGGACGCTGCGGGCCTCCGCCGCCTCGCACAGGAACGGCGGCAGCTGCTCTCCGGAGCCGTGAAGACGGCACGCGACCTGGCAGTTCGGCAGGGCCGGCCGATCAGCGCCGCCGTGGCCGGGGAAGTGGAGCAGACCCTGCGGGCCGCCGCCACGGACGCCGGGGCAGCAGAAGCCGTTCAGAGCGGCTGCCTGCTCCGGGCACTCTCGGCCGACGGGGTCGACGTCGTCGATCTCGCCGGCGCGGTGGCCGTCCCGGGGAGCCTTCCGGCCGGGGGAGCCGTCGCCCGAGCCGCGCACGGAGGAACCGACGGCGGGTTACCCGGCGGAGAACCCCCAGCGGTTCAGCCCCGTCTCCGGGTTGCCGGTAAAGCGCAGGTGACCCCGGCGCCGTCGGCGGTGGAACGGGCCCGGGCCCGGCTACAGGATGCCGAAGAGTCCGCCGCGGCGGCCGACGACGAGGCACGCAGCGCGGCGGCGGAACTGGACGAGGCCACAGCCGATACCAGGCTGTTGGCCGATGAGGCGCACGAGCTCCGGCGGCGCCTTGATCTGGCCGAAGCCGAGCTCAAGGCGGCACGGAAGCGTCACGAGCTGGCTGCGGCCATGGCTCAGCAGACGGCGAGGGCCGCGGACCGGGAACGCCGCAAGGAAGTCCTGGCCCGGGAACGCGTGCTGCGGCTCGGCAACACGCCGGAGGCGTGAACTCTTAGTGTCGGAGGTCGGTTGCACACTGGAATCATGGAGAACAACCAGGATTTCCAGCAGCATTTCCAGCAGTACTGCGACAACGCACAGGACGGCGCGCAGTACTTCGAAGTCACTTACTGGGACACAGACTCCGGCCGGATCCGCACCGAGAGCTTCGATGACGCTGCCGCCGCGGGCCGCTTCGCCAGCCGGTGCGTTTCGGGCGAAGACGGCTGGGCGGTCGTGGATGCCATCCCGGGAAAGGTACGCCGGGCCGCCGCCTGAGTCCGGTGCGGCACCGGGCTTAGGCCTGAGTCCGGCGCGGCACAGCGCACGCCGGGTCGGCACCGTCCCGTCCCGCGGGAATGGCCGGGCAGCAGAAGGGGCCTCCACCCCGCGCGGGGTGAAGGCCCTCTGCGAACGCCGGCCGGGTCAACCGGCCTGATGCTGTGAAGCGCCGGGACGGTGCCTTAGGGCTGTTGCCTAAGCGAAGTCGGACACTGCCGGGTCCGGGCCGATCCGGCCAGCGCCTTCGGCGGAACGGTCCAGTCCGTTGATGGCCTGGACGTCGGTCTCGTCGAGGGCGACATCGAGGGCCGCGTAGTTCTCGCGGATCCGGGATTCGGTCACGGACTTCGGGATGACGACGTTGCCGATGGCCAGGTGCCAGGCGATGACTACTTGGGCAGGCGTGGCGCCGTGCTTGGCGGCAATCTGGGCAATGACAGGGCTTTCGAGGAGCTCGCCGCCCTGGCCCAGCGGCGACCATGCCTGGGTGAGGATGCCCTTGGAAGCGTTGAATTCGCGCAGTTCCGCCTGGTTGAAGAACGGGTGCAGCTCGACCTGGTTGATCGCCGGCACCACGCCGGTCTCGTCGATCAGGCGCTGCAGGCCCTCCTTGGTGAAGTTGGAGACGCCGATCGTCTTGACCCGGCCCTGCTTCTGGAGCTCGATGAGAGCCTTCCAGGTGTCAACGTACTTGTCCTGCTTGGGCTGCATCCAGTGGATGAGGTACAGGTCCAGGGTCTCGAGGCCCAGCCGCTCCATGGACTCCTCGAATGCCTTCAGGGTGGATTCGTAGCCCTGGTCGGCGTTCCACAGCTTGGTGGTGATGAAGATTTCCTCGGGCTTGAGGCCGGAACGCTCGATAGCGCGGCCCACCCCTGCTTCGTTGCCGTAGATCTTGGCGGTGTCGATGTGGCGGAAGCCGGCCTCGAACGCCTGGACAACCACCTTTTCGGCCACGTCATCTTCAACCTGCCACACCCCGTAGCCAAGCTGGGGAATAGTGTTGCCGTCATTGAAAGTCAGTTCCGGTGAAAAAGTCATACAACTATCCTGCCAACATCGGTGCTGTCTGGCCAGCGCCAGGGCGAAGCTAAGCTAGGCGCTTAACCGGGAATACCCGGCGTCGGGCCGCCGCCGGGTGCCTCCGCAAGCCGCTGTTCGGCGTCGTGGATTTGTTCCAATACGGCGTCGGCGCGGCGCCGCACGGACGCAGCGCCCGCCGGGACCGCCCCTACGGCCAGGCGGAGCATCGCCGCCGCTTCCGCTGTCATGGCGAGCGAATTGCCCGCCGTGGAGAGGGCACGGTGGACCCCCGCCAGCGGCCCGGGAATGTCCAGTCCACTACTGGGATACCGCCGCTGGGCCTCCACACAGATCTCCCGGACCCGGGGGGCGAGCGCGGACAGCTGGTTCGCGACCTCGACGAGCTCGCCGTATAGTGCCTCGTCCTCGACTCCTTCGAGGACCTGGTGGTAGCGGTCCAGTCCGCGGTTGAAGCGGTCATGGGCGCGCCGCCAGAGACCCTTGCCGAGTTCGGCGTCATCCCTGCGCCCTTGCCGCGCCGCGCTGAAGAAGCCCAAGGTCGCGCTAAAGGTACTGTCCGGGACCGTGGTCCGGGTCGGCGGGCTCGGGAGGCTGGGAGGGATCAGCGCCGCGGCGGGGCGCGGCGGCGCGAACCGGTTCGCCGTTTTCCCCGATGATGACGCCGGGTGCGATCACCGTTCCCGGCGGCAGCTGGCGCAGCTGCATCTGCGCGTAGGCGTGCTCTCGGGCGGCGTGCTGGGCCGCGATGGCCGTCTGGATGCCGTGGAAGAGCCCCTCAAGCCAGCCGACCAGCTGGGCCTGGGCAATCCTGAGTTCGGCGTCGGAGGGAGTGGCGTTCTCCGGAAAGGGTAGGTTGATCCGTTCGAGCTCCTCAACGAGCTCCGGGGCCAAACCGTCCTCGAGTTCCTTGATGGAGCGCTCGTGAATTTCGGCCAGGCGGACCCTGGCCGCATCATCCAGGGGTGCTGACTTCACTTCGTCCAGCAGCTGCTTGATCATGGTGCCGATCCGCATGACCTTTGCGGGTTCGTCCACCAGGTCCTGAAGTTCGCTCCCCCGGGGCGCCCTGGGTACGGGGCCTGGACCACCGGCGTGGCCGCCCGGGACTGAAGCCGGCGATGCCACCGGCGCTCCGGCCAGGGGCAGGACGTCGTCCAGGGGTGTGCCTTCGACGGGCACGTCGTCGGCAGTTTGGTCTCCGGGCTGAGTGTCGTGCTGATCGCTCATGGCTTCATACTCTCACGCGTCCGGAGGCGCGGGTCCGGCGTCCGCCGGAAGCGGAAGGGCGCCGTCGGACACGATTGTGCCCGACGGCGCCCCTCCCCCGGATCAGCATCGGCTCAGCAACACCGGCCCTGAGGGTTGGTGTCCTGCCGGTCGGTCCGCTCACGCCAGAACTCCCGCTCTGTCAGCGGCGGACCGGCATGGCCGGAGGCCTCGTGGTGTTCCAGATACTTCTTGTAGGCATCGGCGCCCAGCACCCCGCTGAGGTACTCGGCAATCCCCCGGAACCCGGCGATTACCACGTTCATGGGCGGCTCCGCATCACTGGTGCCCGGACTTTTCCAGCCGCTGCCCGGCCGGAAGGCTGTTCCACTCGGCCACGAGTTCGCGCTCCGCCGGGGTGGGGATGAACCCTGCCGGCGCGAAGACGCGGGAGGCTTGGGCGGGGTCTTCGTGCTCGGCGTTCGGCAGCCCCGCGGACGTGTTCCGCAGGGCCTTGATAGTTGCAATCACGGCCGTGATGATGACGACGATGCTCAGCACCACGAAGATGATCGACAGCCAGCCCTGGATCATGGTGTTGCGCACCACGGCCTCCATCGCCGCCTGGGTCTTGGCAGTGCCGAAGGAGGTCTTACCGTCCGCAAGCGCCTTGGCGAAGGCTGCGTTGTTGGAGAAGTAGCCCACTGCCGGAACGGGCGAGAAGATCTTGTAGAAGCTCGCCGTGATGGTCACGACGGCGGCGAACGCCAGCGGCACCGCCACGATCCACAGATACTTCAGGGCGGTGCGCTTAGCGGCTATGGCCAGGCAGACCGAGAGGGCGATGGCCGCCAGCAGTTGGTTCGCGATCCCGAACAACGGGAACAGGGTGTTGATGCCGCCGAGCGGGTCGGTGACGCCCATCAGCAGCACCGCACCCCAGGCGACCACCATGATGCCGGTGCAGAGCCACGCCCCCGGGCGCCAGGAGTGTTCCTTGAACTTCGGAACGAAGTTGCCGATCGAGTCCTGCAGCATGAAGCGCGCAACCCGGGTACCGGCGTCGACGGCCGTGAGGATGAACAGTGCCTCGAACATGATGGCGAAGTGGTACCAGAACGCCATCATCGCGGTGCCGCCGATGAACTGCTGCATGATGTGAGCCAGGCCGACGGCGAGCGTGGGCGCGCCGCCGGAGCGGGACACGATGCTCTGCTCCCCCACGTCCTTGGCCGTCTGCGCAAGGTCGCCGGCGGTGATGTTGACCCCGGACAGGCCCAGGCTGTTGACCCACGCGGCTGCGGTTTCGACAGTGCCGCCGGTCAGCGCCACGGGTGCGTTCATGGCGAAGTAGATGCCGCGGTCAATGGAGATGGCGGCCACGAGGGCCATGATGGCCACGAAGGATTCCATGAGCATGCCGCCGTAGCCGATCAGGCGCGTCTGGCGTTCCTTTTCGATCAGTTTCGGCGTGGTGCCCGACGCGATCAGCGCATGGAAGCCGGACAGGGCGCCGCAGGCGATCGTGACGAATAGGAACGGGAACAGCGAACCGGAAAAGACCGGGCCGTTCTCGCGGCTGGCGAACTCGCTGAACGCCGGGACGGTGATCTCGGGACGGACCACGATGATCGCCAGGGCCAGCATCACGATCACGCCGATCTTCATGAAGGTGGAGAGGTAGTCGCGGGGGGCCAGAAGGAGCCAGACGGGAAGGATTGCGGCGATGAAGCCGTAGATGATGAGGCCCCAGGCGATGGTGACCTTGTCCAGGTGGAAGAACGCGGCACCCCAGTCGGTGCCTGCCACGGCGCCGCCGCCGATGATGGCGGCCATGAGGAGCACGAAGCCGATGATGGAGACCTCCATGACCTTCCCCGGCCGGATGTAGCGCAGGTATACGCCCATGAAGAGGGCGATCGGAATGGTCATGCCCACCGAGAAGACGCCCCACGGGCTTTCGCCCAGGGCGTTGACGACCACCAGGGCGAGGATGGCGACGATGATCACCATGATCAGCAGCGTCGCGACCAGGGCGGCGGTGCCGCCGATCACGCCAAGCTCTTCACGGGCCATCTGGCCCAGGGAGCGGCCGCCGCGGCGCATGGAGAAGAACAGGACGAGGTAGTCCTGGACGGCACCGGCCAGAACGACGCCGAGGATGATCCAGATGGTGCCGGGCAGGTAGCCCATCTGGGCTGCGATGACCGGGCCCACCAGTGGGCCGGCGCCGGCGATGGCGGCGAAGTGGTGGCCGAAGAGGACGTTGCGGTCTGTGCGGACGTAGTCCTTGCCGTCGGCCTTGTATTCGGCCGGGGTGGCACGGCGGTCGTTGGGCTTGAGCAGGTAGCGCTCAATGACCTTGGAGTAGAAGCGGTAGCCGATCAGGTACGTGCAGACTGACGCGAACACAAACCAGATGGCGTTGACGGTCTCGCCGCGGATGATGGCGAGCATGAACCAGGCGACGCCGCCCAGCAGGGCGATGGCCGCCCACAGCGCGATCTTTGCGGGGGTCCATGTACGGTCCGCGGCGTCGCGGACCGACTCATCCACCGACGTCGGGGGAAGGGACGGGTCCGGAACGATCCCGTCGTCGAGCTGTACTGTTCCGTGCGTGCTGACGCCTTCGGTGCTCCTGCGTGTGCTGTCGCCTTGTGTGCCGTCTGGCATTGTGCCCATGTCTCCTCCTCGAGAATCCCAACTAGGCAGTCCACCGGTACAGAACTGCCCCCCGCACCCTACCAACGCGTCCGCGCCCCGGCGCCGCACCTGCGCCCGGCGGTGCAGTCCGCGCGACGAGCGGTCGGCCGAACGCGGTGAACGGTCCGGGGCGTGGCTGGGCCAGGGCCCATGGGGCCGCCTCGGCCCGTGGCGGCGGGCTAGGCCGGGGGGTTGCTGAGCTGCATCAGGCGGGCCTCGCAGAGGTCCAGCCAGCGCACTTCGGCCTCGGTCTGGAAGATGATGGAGTCCAGCACCAGGACTCTGGCGGTATCGGCGGGGCGCTGGAGGGCGGCGGTGTCGCGCCGGGACTTGGTGTACTCCTGCAGGGCCCGGATGGACACGGCGCGCTGCGCCTGGATGATGGAGCCGACGTCGGTTCCGGGAATCGTCAGACCGAGCGCGAGCTTGATGGCCAGTTCATTCCGGGGCGGATTCGCTCGGGAGACCGGGAGCGCGAACCACTCCCGGACCTCGGTTCGGCCGGCCGGGGTGATGCTGTAGATGATGTGGCCGTCGCCGTCGCCGCCGTCTTTTTGGACGAGTCCGTCGCGTTCCAGCCGGTCTAGGGTGGTGTAGACCTGCCCGATGTTCAGTGGCCAGGATGCCCCCGTGCGGTCCTCAAACTCGGTCCTGAGCTGGTAGCCGTAGCGCGGCTGGTCCTGCAAGAGGGAGAGGAGACTGTGGCGGATAGACATGGCACTCCCTGAGGTCAGGAAACCACACAGCATACACGCGCCCCAAGACGCGTGTATACCGCGTATGGAATTACATTATCGTCATTCATGGACGGACAGCAAAACGGCGCATGCCCTGGACGGATCAAGTCGTCCCCGACCTGCGGTCTGACCTGCGGCTTAAGACCCGGGGGCGCCGTGGCGTCTAGTCAACGGCGTCCGCTCCGTGCACGGCGCTACATGACCAACAGGACTTTGCCGACGTGGTCGCCTGAATCAAAGTAGGTGTGCGCGGCGGCGACCTGGTCCAAGGGGAAGGTCTTGGCCACGAGGGGCCGTATCCTGCCGTCGGTCAGCATCGGCCAGACGGCGTCGCGGACGGCGTTCATGATGACGGTCTTTTCCTCGACCGGTCGGGGACGCAGGGCCGTGGCGATGATGGCCCCCCGTTTTCGCAGCAGCTGCCCGAGGTCCAGTTCCGCTTTCGCTCCGCCCTGCAGCCCGATCACCACGAGACGCCCGTAATCGGCGAGCGCCTCGATGTTCTGCCCAAGGTACTTGGCGCCGACGACGTCGAGTATGACATCCGCCCCTTTGCCGCCGTTCTGCGCGCGCAGGCTCGCGGGGAACTCTTCCTCCGCGTAGTTGATGGCGATGTCAGCGCCGAGGAACGCCTTGGCAGTGCTGACCTTCTCCGCGTTCCCGGCTGTCGTGGCCACCCGCGCGCCGATGGCTTTCGCCAGCTGAATGGCCATGGTGCCGATGCCGCCGGTGGCTCCGTGGATGAGGACGGTTTCGCCCGGCTGCAGCTGCGCCGTCATGATCAGGTTGGAATAGACGGTGGCCGCGACCTCCGGCAACGACGCCGCAGTGACCAGGTCCACGCCGTCGGGAATCCGCAAAACCTGCCCGGCGGGCACGGCAACCTTCTGGGCGTAGCCGCCGCCGGAGAGCAGCGCCACCACCTTGTCCCCCACCGAGAACGCCTTGGTGACGCCCGGGCCGAAGCCCGCAATCCTGCCGGAGACCTCCAGCCCGGGGATCTCGGAGGCGCCGGGGGGCGGCGGGTAGAACCCCTTGCGCTGCTGGACGTCCGCACGGTTGAGGCCAGCGGCCACGACGTCGATCAGAACCTCGCCGGGGCCGGCCACCGGGGCCTCGACCTCACGGACTTCCAGGACCTCGGGTCCGCCGGGCTCAGAGATATAGACAGCCTTCATGGAGCACTCCCGATTCCTAACTGGCTCCGCGCACCTGCGCCGCGATCGCCAGGTCCGATCAACATCTCTCCCCAGAATATGGCGGGGAGCCATACGCGTCCGCAAGCGCAGCGCGTTTTTTGTGGCAGCCGACTGCCTATGAAAGACTACTCGTTAGGGAAGGTTGTCCGAGCGGCCGATGGAGCTGGTCTTGAAAACCAGTGTGCGGTAACCCCGTACCAAGAGTTCGAATCTCTTACCTTCCGCGAACAATGCCCTCGATTCCTGCATCTCGTGCCGGAACCGGGGGCATTTTTGCGTCATGGATGCTGCCGGGATGGCGTTTCGCTGGCAGTCATATGCTTGCGGGCAGTCAGTGCGGATCTTGTGGCGCCATTCGCCCGGGCGGCGGATCCGCTTCGGGTCAAGTGAAAAAGGCGCCCCGACTCTGCCCGCGCGACGCCCCTTCCGGCATCCCGGGGACATCTAGAGATCTGGTTGCAGGTCAGGCTAATGTGCGCCGCGGATAGCCTCCCCATTGAAAGTGTCGCGGCCCCGTCATAGTCTCGCTGTGTCTCCACCAGTTCGTCTCCACCACAACGCCTCCAATCACGCACACTAGTCCGGCGGCCGCACGACGATGCCAGGGCCGCCACACAGAGCAGGAGTCCCCATGCCCACACCCGACCACTCCAACGGCGCACCATGCTGGATCGACCTCATGACATCGGACGCCGAGAAGGCGAAGTCCTTCTACGGCGCGCTGTTCGGCTGGACCTTCCAGACCGGCGACGAAGAAAAATACGGCGGCTACATCACCGCCTCGAAGGACGGCAAGTCCGTGGCCGGCATGATGCAGCAGCGGCCGGACCAGGCAGCGTGGCCCGACATGTGGTCCACGTACCTGCGGTCTGAGGACGCCGCGGCCACGGTCGAGGCTGCCGCGGAGCACGGCGGGCAGGTCTACATGCAGCCCATGGAAGTTCCCGAGCAGGGCAGCATGGCCATGATCGCCGACCCCTCCGGCGCGTCGATCGGCGTGTGGCAGCCGGCCGAGATGAAGGGCTATGAGCTGGCGGCCGAACCGGGCGCGCCGGCCTGGCATGAACTCCACACCAAGGACTACGCCACTGCAGTCAAGTTCTATCAGGACGTGTTCGGCTGGGACACCGACGTCATGAGCGACACCCCGGAATTCCGCTACACCACGCTGGGCGCGGGACCGGCGGCCAAGGCCGGCATCATGGACGCTTCGGCCTACCTGCCCGCCGAGGTTCCCTCCAACTGGCAGGTCTACTTCGCCGTGGAAGACACGGACGCCACGGTTGCCCAGGCCGTCTCCCTCGGCGCCACGGTGATCCAAGAGGCCGAGGACACCCCCTTCGGCCGGCTCGCGACGCTGACCGACCCCACCGGCGCGATGTTCAAGATCGTGGCCGACACCGGCCAGGGAGGCCAGCCCGCCGCGGACGCGTAGCCCCGGAGCCCGGGACCGCTAACCCCGGCCTCCCCGACAGGCGGGGCCGAAAGGCCTCGGCCACCTAATTACAAAAATTGTTGTAAGAAATACCGGCCAGTCCCTTCCCCGAGGGCTACTGGCCGGTATTCTGCTGTGGAGCGTCCGGTGGAGGCACCCGGACGCCACTCACCTGCATCATCAGTCACCGCTGCCCGGGGCTTTCGAGCCGCTCCGGGAAGGCTGCGGCGCGTCTCGCTGGGGGACGTCCCGCCGAATGCCCGTTTAATCCACACGTTGTTCATTCACCCCTGTTTGGATGGGCCCGGCACGACTTGACCAGGAGTTCAGGCCGGCCACTGTCCGCTGCACCCGGCGGACGCACTGCACCCTGCCCTTTACCCGGGGCACCCTAATGAGAGTTAGAGCGGATGAAACAAACACCCTGGAAATCAGTGCTGGGCACAGCCCTGTCGGCGGCGCTCATAGCGGCTCCGCTGGCAGCAGCCCCGGCATATGCCGTTGAGGCTTCCCCGGCGGCAACCGGAACCTCACCGGTGGTCATCAACGAGGCCTACCTCAGCGGCGGCAGCTCCGGCGCCGCCTTCAAGAACAAATTCGTCGAGCTCTACAACAGCTCCGACGCGCCCGTTTCGCTGGACGGCTGGTCCCTCCAGTACCGCTCCGCTACAGGCACGGGAGCGCCGAACTCGGTTGCAGCCCAGAGCGGCAGCATCCCCGCCCAGGGGTACTACCTCCTCAAGGGCGGCAGCCACGGCACCGCCGGCGCGGACCTCCCGGCCGCGGACGCCACCGCCACCGGGTTCAACCCGGCCGGGGGCGGCGGCACGATCGTGCTGGCCAAACAGTCCACCGCACTCAGCCCGCTGCCGACCGGCTCGGTCATTGAACCGGCCAACGTCGCGGACGTGCTCGGCTACGGCACGTCGAACACCTTCGAGACCCAGGCGGCTGCGGCGCCGTCGGGCAACACCGACGTCAAGAGCCTCAACCGCAGTAACGGCGCGGACACCAACAACAACTCCGCCGACCTCGCGCTCAACGCTGCCATCACGCCGAAGGCTGCCAACGGCACCGCAGGTCCCGGCCCCGTCGACCCGCCCGTGGACCCCGGCACACCGCCGGCCACCAAGACCATCGCCGAAATCCAGGGCACCGGCGCGGCCAGCCCGCTGGCCGGGTCCACGGTCACGACGCGCGGCAGGGTCACCGCGACGTTCCCCACCGGCGGTTTCGCCGGCTACTACGTCCAGACCGCCGGCACCGGCGGCGATCTCACACCGGCCAACCACACGGCGTCGGACGCTGTGTTCGTCTACTCGCCCTCTACGGTGGACTCCGTCAGGATCGGTGACTACGTCGAGCTCACCGGCGCCGTCAGCGAATTCTTCGGAATGACCCAGCTGACTGTTGCCGCGGCAGCCGATCTAAAGAAGCTCACCGAGGCCGCCCCGGAGGTCAAGGCCACCGGCTTCGCCCTCCCGGCCGACGAGGCGTTCCGTGAGTCCCTCGAAGGCATGCTGCTCACCCCGCAGGGACCGGTCACCGTGGCGGACAACTTCTCGCTGAACCAGTACGGCGAGATCGGCCTGGCCGGCGGCACCACCGCGCTGGAGCAGCCCACCGCTGTCGCGCCGTTCGGCTCCGCGGACTACACCGCCATTGTGGCGGCAAATGCCGCCCGCGGCATCAAGCTCGACGACGGCGCCACCACGAACTTCCTCACGGACGCCGCCACGAAGGCCCAGGTGCTCCCGTACCTGACCACGGAGGACCACGTCCGGGTCGGCGCGCCGGTGACGTTCAAAACCAATGTGGTGCTCAGCTACACGAACAACGCCTGGAAGTTCCAGCCCCTGACCCAGCTCACGGCCGCCAACGCGGACACCGTGCAGCCGGCAAGCTTCGGAGCCACCCGCACGGACTCCCCGGCGGCCGTCGGCGGCAACCTCAAGCTCGCCTCCTTCAACGTGCTGAACTACTTTCCCACCACGGGCGACCAGGTGGCAGGCTGCACCTTCTACCCGGACCGGGATGGCAACCCCATCACCGTCAAGGGCGGCTGCGACGTCCGCGGCGCCGCGAATGCGGAGAACTTCAAGCGGCAGCAGGACAAGATCGTCGCCGCCATCTCGAAATCCGGGGCCGACGTCGTCACGCTGATGGAGGTCGAGAACTCGGCCCAGTTCGGCAAGAACCGCGACGACGCCCTCTCCAAGCTCGTCGACGCCCTGAACATCGCCACGCCCGGGATCTGGGACTACGTCCGCACGCCCGCCAACGCACCCCCGCTGGCTGACGAGGACATGATCCGCACCGCGTTCATCTTCAAAAAGGCCACCGCGGAACCGGTGGGCGAGTCCATCGTCCACAATGACACCGTCGCGTTCGCCAGCGCCCGCAAGCCGCTGGCCCAGGTCTTCAAGCCCGTCGGGGCCGCCGATGACAAGAAGTTCATCGCGATCGCCAACCACTTCAAGTCCAAGGGTTCCGCCGCCACGCCGGATGACACCGACAAGGGCCAGGGCGCCTCGAACCTTGCCCGCACCGCCCAGGCGCAGTCCCTGCTGGCATTCTCCGATGAACTGCAGAAGTCCGAGGGCACGGACAAGGTCTTCCTGATCGGCGACTTCAACTCCTACGCCAAGGAGGACCCGATCAACGTCCTCACGGGCGCCGGCTACGTCAACCAGGATGAGAAGGCGAAGAACGCCGACGGCTCCGCCAAGCATTCCTACCTCTTCGGCGGCCTCGTGGGTTCGTTGGACCACATCCTCGCCTCGCCCGCAGCCAACGCCGCGGTCACGGGCGCCGACATCTGGAACATCAACTCCGTGGAGTCCGTGGCGCTGGAGTACAGCCGCTACAACAACAACGTCACCGACTACTACGCTCCGGACCAGTTCCGGGCGAGCGATCACGATCCGGTGGTGGTGGGCCTGAACTTGCCCGTCACCCCGACCAGCGTTGAGCTGAACTTCCTCGGCATCAACGATTTCCACGGCCGCATCGATTCCAACACCGTGTTCTTCGCGGGGACCATCGAGAAGCTTCGCGCCGCCGCCGCGCCGGGCGCTACGGCGTTCATTTCGGCCGGCGACAACATCGGCGCCTCACTGTTTGCCTCCGCGATCGCCAAGGACCAGCCGACCATCGACGTGCTGAACGCGCTGGACCTGCGCACCTCCGCGGTGGGCAATCACGAGTTCGACGGCGGCTGGGCGGACCTGCGCGACCGCGTCAGCGCCGGCGGAACCAACGCGAAATTTCCGTACCTGGGCGCAAACGTCTACGCCAAAGGCACCACCACACCGGTCCTGCCGGAGTACACGGTCTTGGAGATGAACGGCGTCAAGGTCGCCGTGATCGGCACCGTGACCCAGGAAGTGCCCTCGCTCGTCACGCCGTCGGGCATCGCGGACCTGGAGTTCGGGGATCCCGTCGACGCCATCAACCGGGTAGCGGCAAAGATCAAGGCGGACAAGGTCGCCGACGTCATCATCGTGGAGAACCACGACGGCGCCGGGTCCGGTGCGCCCGAGGGCGCCACCCTGGATCAGGAAGTCGCCGCCGGCGGCCCCTTCGCCAAGATGGTCCAGAAGGTCACCCCGGATGTTGCCGCGATCTTCAACGGCCACACCCACAAGCAGTACGCCTGGGACGCGCCGGTCCTGGATTCGGCGGGCCAGCCCACCGGCAGGACCCGCCCGATCGTCCAGACCGGAAACTACGGCGAGTTCATCGGCCAGATCCAGCTCACTGTCGACACCAAGACCATGTCGGTGACCGGCTACAAGGCCGGCAACGTCCAGCGCACCACGAGTGCCGCGCAGCCTGCAGCGGACCTCGTGGCCCAGTACCCGCGGGTCGCCGCTGTCAAGACCATCGTGGACAAGGCCCTGGCCGACGCGGCTGTGGTGGGCAACCAGCCTGTCGGCAAGGTCACTGCGGATATCACGACGGCGTTTGGCGGCTCCCCGGCCGTGCGCGATGACCGGGCCGCCGAGTCCACGCTGGGCAACCTGGTGGCCGACTCTCTCGTGGATGCGCTGAAGGCGCCGGAACTCGGCGCCGCAGAAATCGGCGTGGTCAATCCGGGCGGTCTGCGCAACGAGCTGTACTACGCGCCCGACGGCACCATCACGTACGCCGAGGCCAACGCGGTGCTGCCGTTCGTGAACAATCTGTGGACCACGTCCCTGACGGGCGCGCAGTTCAGGACGCTGCTGGAGCAGCAGTGGCAGACCAACCCGGACGGCACGGTTCCCAGCCGCGCGTACCAGCAGCTGGGTCTGTCCAAGAACGTGAACTACACCTACGACGCCGCCCGCGCCGCCGGTGACCGGATCACCTCGATCCGGGTCAACGGTGCGCTGGTCGACCCGGCGAAGTCCTACCGGATCGGGACGTTCAACTTCCTGGCCACCGGCGGCGACAACTTCCGCATCTTCAAAGAAGGTGCCGGCACCAAGGACTCCGGGCTGGTGGACCGCGACGCGTGGATCAAGTACCTGCAGACCCACAACCCCGTTTCGCCTGATTTCGCACGGCGCTCCGTGGCGGTCGTGAACACGACGGCGGCCGAGGTCAAGAGTGGGGAGTCAGTCACCCTGGCGGTTTCGAAGCTGGACCTCACCTCGCTGGGAAGCCCGGTGAATACCTCGCTGCGCGCCGAATTCACGGATGCTGCAGGTGCCGTGACGTCCCTTGGCTCAGTTCCGGTGTCCGCCGGCGCCGCCACGGTGGACGTAAAGGTTCCTGCGGGTGCGGCCGCCGGCACGGGCACCCTGGTGCTCACCGCCGTCGAATCCGGCACCGTGGTGAAGACTGCGGTGCTGGTCGCGGCCAGCACCCCCGTCCCGCCGAAGTGCAGCCCGCCGGTCAAGCCGACGCGGCCCGCAGACGTCGTGGGCCAAGTGAACTACGGGACAGCCATGGCGGCCTACCGGAAGTGCCTCAAGGGCTGAATCCTTGGCCCGGGCTTCCGTAGCCCCGGGCACGTAGCCCGGTTCTCGTAGCCCCGCAGCAGTGAGCATGCCCTCCCCTGGCCCGCAGCAGTGGACATAAGCACCAAGATTCCACCGCCCGGCACCGCGGGAGGGCATGCCCATTCTTCCCGGCCGGCCACGTCACGGGACATGCCCAGCCCTAAGCCTCACCACTGGACATAAGCACCAAGAGTCCACTGCCGGGCCCCACGGGAGGGCATGCCCACTTTTCGGAGGGGCGGATGCAGGCCAGAGACGTGCAGCTGCGTGTCAGTGGCCCAGAATGGCCCGGGCGATCTCGTCGGCGTCGCGCAGGGTGCGCTGGCCGCTGCGGTAGACGGGGCCCGACGCCGGCCGGGCCTCGGCGGCGATGGCCGTGCCCCATTGCGCGGCGGAGAGCTGGAGCCCGAGCACGTAGATTCCCTCCGTCACGGACCCGTTGGCCCCGAGCGGCCGATACGGATGCGGGACGACGTCCAGTCCCGAGGTCTGCACCGGGGTCCCCTCCACGCTCATCATGAGGCGCGGCCGCACCAGCCCCTCGGCCAGCAATTGCTCCAGCAGGGGCGAGGCGTTCACGGCCACCCGGTTGGCCGGCGCGAGCGCCTCGATCATCGCCGACGCCGCCACCGGGCCCGCCGCGGAGTCGCCCGCCACGGCGGTCGCCGTCCGGGAGCTCGCGCCGGCACCCCCCGCGCCGCCCGGAACACCGCCGGACCCGCCGTCGACGCTTTCATCGGTGCCGCCGCCCACCCAGGGCGACGCCGCGATGAACGTCCTGGCGCGGCGGTCCACGCCGAACTTGGGGTCCGGGCCCACGAAGCGGACAACCCCCGCGCGGGCCAGGGCCGCGAGCTGGGCGGCGCGCAGCGCCGGCGGACCGCTCGCCAGGCCCTCCACGAAAGATTCGAACCAGCCGCGCAGGCCCGCGACCCACGATTCGTCCGTGATGCCGCTGTCGGCCACAGCGGTCTTGAGCACCGCCCGGCCATGGTGCAGGGCGCCGATGGCCATCTTCACGGCGTCGTTCTCGCCGAGCGCCGAACGCCGGGCGTCGTCGAGCAGATAGTCGACGACGGCGGCATCCAGTTCAGCCCGGGAGCCAAACGAGCGCCCGGCCAAGGGAGCTGCGAGGCCGAGCAAGTCCAGGCGGTGGGCTGCCCGGACATGGATGGCGACCACGGATTCCATGGTGTTTTCCCATTTGCCGGTCGAATGCGCGTGCGGCCGCAGTGACTCGTCCAGGGCGCGCAGGAACTCGGCCGGATCGGTCAGGACGGCCCCGGGCTGCGAGCGCGCGAGCGTCGAGTAGTAGGCCCAGATCGCGTCGCGGTGCAGGAGCGGCCAGAGGTCAAAGTCGAAGGACGGCCGGATGCCGGACTCGGCGAACTTCGCGATCGCGTCCTCGGTGCAGTACCGCAGCTGGACCGAGCCCGGGTAGTAGCCGGTGAGCGTCGCCTTGGCCCGATACGGGGTCCCGCGGCGTGAGGCGGCGATGATGAGAGGTTCGCGGCCGGACGGCACGTATGTCAGTTCAGCGTTGTCCTCCGCGGCCAGGAACCGCCCGCCGCGCCCTTCCGTCAGCTGTCCCATCACGTCAAAGAAGTTCAGGCCCATACCGCGCACGAGGACGGGTTCACCGGCCGGCACCACGGACCAGTCGACGTCGGCGGGCGCCGCCGGCGGCAGGTACAGGAGTCCGAGCTCCTCCGCCGCGGTGAGCAGCTCCCGCTGTTCGGCGTTCAACCGCGCGTCCAGATGGCCCAGCGCCAGCACCACGGAGTCGACGGTGAGCACCGAGCCGTCGTCGAGAACGACGTCGAACCGCACCGCAGAATCCTGTGCGGCACCAGGGTCAGCAGCCGCCTGGTCAGCGCCCGCTGCGGCCGCGTGGCGCACGGAGGTCGCCGTCGCCGGGTGGAAGTCCACGGTGACGCCGGCGGGGAGCCGGGTGAGCAGCTCCCCGAGGGTGCAGCGCAGGTAACGGCCGTACAGGGCCCGGCTGGGGAAGTCCGCCGGGCCGAGCCCGGATACCTCGGCGCGCTCCTCGTCGGTCAGCGACGGATCCGCGTCGCGTTGCTGGAGGTCGCGCCACTGGTCAAAGGTGCGCCCGGCCACGGGCGCGGCGAGCGCCGGGTCTTCCGGGATGACCGTGGGATAGAACGATTGCGTGTTCATCAGGTACAGCCGTGACTGTCCGGGCTGCCAGACATGCCCGGGGCCGGCCGGGTACGGGTCGATCACGTCAATGTGCAGGGTTCCGGCAGGGCCGGCGGCGGCCCGGTTGGCAAGGAGCCGCTCGAGTACGCTCGTGCCCCGGGGACCGGCGCCAATCACTGCCGTCCGGTTGCTTCGCGATATGCCCACGGCATCCAGCGTATCGGCAACCTGGCCGCGGACCGGACCCGCCGCGTGACTTGCTACTGCCGCACCGATGTTCTTGGATGGAAAAATGACCGCCACAGAAGCTGATCACCCGTCCGCGTCCGGCCAAGCCGCCGGTGCCGCCCCGGCTGCAGGAACCGCGCCCGAACCAATCGACGAGAACATCTGGCTCGAGGACGTCTACGGCCAGGAGCAGTTGGCGTGGGTCCGCGAGCAGAATGCCCGCACCGAAGAACTCCTCGAGGATGCCGACTACACCGACCTCGAAAACAGGATCCTGGAGGTCCTCGACTCCACCGACCGGATCCCCATGGTGGGCAAGCACGGGGAGTGGTACTACAACTTCTGGAAGGACCGGGACAACCCCAAGGGGCTGTGGCGGCGGACCGGCTGGGACAGCTACCGGTCAGGGACCCCCGCATGGGACGTCCTCCTGGATGTCGATGCCCTCGCCGCCGCGGAAGGCCAGGATTGGGTCTTCCACGGCGCCAACTTCCTCCGCCCGGCCCCGGGCGAACCGCACCGACGGGCGCTGCTGGCTTTCTCCCCCGACGGCGGGGACGCGAACCGCTACCGGGAGTTCGACGTCGAGGTCCGCGGCTTCGTGGACCCGGCCGAGGGCGGCTTCGACCTCCCGACCGGCAAGGGCAACGCCTCCTGGCTGGACGCGGACACCTTGCTCGTCGCCACCACGGCCGACGGCCTGCCGCGGACCACCTCCTCCTACGCCCGGACCGGGGTGAAGCTGCGCCGGGGCGAATCCCTCACACAGGCCGAGAAGCTCTTCGACATCCCGGAGGATCACATGATGGCGATCGTGGCCCATGACTCGACGCCGGGCTTCGAACGCACGTTTGCCGTCGACTGGATCAGTTTCTTCGAAAAGAACACCGCCGTGCTGCGCGACAGCCAGTGGGTGCAGATCGACGTGCCCGCGGACGTGAACCTGAGCTCGCACCGCGAATGGCTGCTGTTCCGCCCGCAGCGCGACTGGACGGTCAACGGCACCACATATCCCGCGGGTTCCCTCCTCGCCGCCGGCTTCGAGAACTTCCTCGCTGGCCGCCGGGACCTGGCCGTGCTCTTCACGCCCGACCCGCACACCTCCCTGCAGTCCTGGAGCTGGACGCGGGACTTCCTGCTGCTGAATCTGCTCCGGGACGTGTCCTCGGAGATCCACGTCCTGGATCCGCGGCGCCCGGGAACGGACTCGGCATGGGAGGCCACCGTCCTGGACGCCTGCCCGCCCCTGCACGACGTCAACGCCTTCGCAGTGGATGACGAAGACGACGCCGAAGGCACGGACGACGACGGCACCGGCGGCGCCGCCTCGGTGTCCGAGGGCGAGTCGCCCGGCGCCGGGAATGACTTCTGGCTCATCGCCACCGGTTTCACGACCCCCACCACGCTGACCCGGGGAACGCTCACCCGCGGTGGTGACTCCGGCGACGGCGCCACCAGCACGCACGAGGTGATCCGGACCTCGCCGTCGTTCTTCAACGAGGCGGACTACGAGGTCCAGCAGCACTTCGCCGTCTCCAAGGACGGCACCAGGATCCCGTACTTCCAGGTGGGCGCCAAGGACCTGGTCCTGGACGGCCAGAACCCCACCCAGCTCTCCGGCTACGGGGGCTTCGAGATCTCCCGGACCCCGGCCTACAGCGGGGCGGTCGGCCGGGCCTGGCTGGAGCGGCGCACCGCGGCGTCCGCCGGCGCCGAAGGCGAGGCCCCGCACCGCCGCGGCGGCGTCTACGTGGTGGCGAACATCCGCGGCGGCGGCGAATACGGGCCGTCGTGGCACCGCGCCGCGCTGCAGGGCAACCGCCACCGCGCTTTTGAGGACTTCGCCGCCGTGGCGAAGGACCTGATCTCCCGCGGTGTCACCTCCCGCGAGCGGCTCGGCTGCGTTGGAGGTTCCAACGGCGGGCTGCTGGTGGGCAACATGCTCACGCAGTATCCGGAACTGTTCGGCGCCGTGTCCTGCGGGGTCCCGCTCCTGGACATGCGCCGGTACACCAAACTCTCCGCGGGCTACTCCTGGATCGGCGAATACGGTGACCCTGACGACCCGGAACAGTGGGAGTCCATCAAGACGTTCTCGCCCTACCATCTGCTCAAGGACGGGGTGGACTACCCCGAGACGTTCATCTGGACGGCGACCTCCGATGACCGGGTGGGGCCGGTCCAGGCCCGGAAGATGGCGGCGCGCATGCAGGCCATGGGCATCCCGAACGTCTGGTTCCATGAGGCCCTGGAGGGCGGCCACGCGGGCGCGTCCGACAACCGGCAGGCCGCGGCCCTGCAAAGCCGGAGCCAGCATTTCCTGTGGCGTGCCCTGGCCGGCCGGGAGGCCTGATCCCGCACTCCCGCAAGCCGGCGAGCAACGCGGGGTCACATCCGGCCCGCCGCCCATCATGGGCCGCAGGTGACCCCGCGTTGTCCTGGACCAGCCGTTTTGCACTGTGTGGCACCTTCTGCGTATCCTTGGTTGGCTAGTTAATAGCAATTGGAGACGTGCCAGAGCGGCCGAATGGGCTTCACTGCTAATGAAGTGTGGGGCACAACTCCACCGGGGGTTCAAATCCCCCCGTCTCCGCGTTTGGCCCCGGTCCCTGACCGGGGCCTTTTGCGTTCCCGGGGCACCCGTCCGGTGGCCGGACGCCGCGCGCCCGACGGCGGATCCGGATGGCAGGATAGGCCCATGTCGAGCAACACGGAATTTGACGCGATCATCGTCGGCGGCGGCCACAACGGCCTTGCCGCGGCGGCGTATCTGGCCAAGGCCGGGCGGCACGTCCTGGTCCTGGAAAAGCTGGAGCACGCCGGCGGCGCCGCGGTGTCAGCGCACGCGTTCGACGGCGTCGACGCCCGTCTTTCGCGCTACTCGTACCTCGTGAGCCTCCTCCCGCAGCAAATCATTGACGACCTCGGCCTGCGCATCGAACTGGCGCGGCGGCGCTATTCCTCCTTTACCCCGGACCCCCGGGACAGCGGCCGGGCCCTGCTGGTGGACAACGAGGACGCGGCCGCCACCGCGGCGTCCTTCGCCGCCGTCGGCGCGCCCGACGGCGAATTCGGCGCCTTCACCGCGTTCTACGCCGACTGCCGGAAGCTCACGGAAGCCCTCTGGCCCACCATGACCGCGCCGCTGCTGCCGCGGTCCGAAGCACGGTCCCTCGCCGCGCGGGCCGGGGCGTCCGCAGCCTGGGAGGCCATGATCGAACGCCCCATTGGACATGCCATCAGCAAGGACCTGCACAGCGACCTGGTCCGCGGCGTGGTCCTCACCGACGCGCTGATCGGCACCTTCGCCCGGGCCGACGACGAGGACCTGCAGCAGAACGTCTGTTTCCTCTACCACCTGATCGGCGGCGGGACGGGCGATTGGGACGTGCCGGTCGGCGGCATGGGCTCCGTGTCCGGTGAGCTGGAGCGGGCCGCCCGCCACGCCGGCGCGACCATCCTGACCTCGGCGGACGTCACGGCCGTCCGGCCAGGCGGCGTCGTGGGCTACCGCCACGCCGGGCAGGACCACACGGCAACCGCGCAGTGGATCCTCTCCAATGTGGCACCGGTGGTCATGGACCGGCTCCGGGACAGCGCAGCCCCCACCGGCGCCGACAACCCGAACCATCGCCGCGAGGGCGCACAGGTCAAGGTCAACCTCCTGCTCAAACGGCTCCCCCGGCTGCTGGACGGGTCCGTCAGCCCGGAGGCGGCCTTCGGCGGGACGTTCCACATCAACGAGACGTGGTCCCAGCTCGACGCCGCCTACCTCAGCGCCGCGGGCGGATCCGTGCCCTCGCCGCTGCCGTGCGAAATCTACTGCCATTCGCTGACCGACCCCAGCATCCTGTCCCCGGAACTGCAGGCCACAGGTGCCCAGACGCTGACGGTCTTCGGGCTGCACGTCCCGGACCGGCTGGTCACGGCGGAGAACAACGAGGACCGGCGGGCCGAACTGCAGTCCGCCGTCCTGGCATCCCTGAACTCCGTCCTGGCTGAATCCATTGAGGATCTGCTCCTGACGGGTCCGGACGGTCGCCCCTGCATCGAAACCAAGACCACCCTGGACATCGAACGCGCCGTCGGCATGCCCCGGGGCAACATCTTCCACGGCGGGCTCGACTGGCCGTTCGTGGAAGACGGCGACCCGCTGGACACGCCGGCGCGCCGCTGGGGCGTGGCCACGGACGATCCGCATATCCTGCTCTGCGGCTCCGGCGCCCGCCGCGGCGGTGCCGTCAGCGCGATCGGCGGGCACAATGCCGCCATGGCCGTGCTGGAAGCTGAACAGCCGCTCCGCCATGCGTGAACCCGACGGCGGACCCCTGAGCATGAAAGCCTCCGCCCGCAGCACTGTTCCGGCCGAGGGCAGCTGGAGCCCGCGGCTGGCCCTTCTGGTGGCCGCAACGTTCTTCATGGAATTCCTCGACGGGACCGTCCTGACCACGGCAATTCCCAGCATCGCCGCCGATTTCTCGGTCGCCCCGGCCGACGTCAACATCACCATGACGGCCTACCTGATGACGGTCGCGATGGGCATTCCGCTCAGCAGCTGGCTCGCAGAGCGCATCGGGGCACGCCGGGTGTTCTGCTTGGCCATCGCAACCTTTACCGCCGCGTCATTGCTCTGCGCGCTGAGCCAGGACCTCACCATGCTGACCCTGAGCCGGGTCCTGCAGGGGGCCGGAGGCGCCATGATGGTCCCCGTGGGAACCCTCGTGGTGCTCCGAGGGACGCCGAAGAAGGACCTGCTGCGGGCGACGGCGTTCCTGGTGTGGCCCGGGCTGCTGGCCCCGGTTCTGGCCCCGCTCGTGGGCGGCGCCCTGACAACGTACCTGTCCTGGCATTGGATCTTCCTGGTCAACCTCCCCCTGGGCCTGGCGGCGTTCCTGGCCGCGCTGCGCCTGGTCCCGGCGGTCGGCGGCGACAGCACGCGGCGCCTGGACTGGCTGGGGCTGGCACTGACCACGCTCGGGGTGGGCTCCCTGCTGGTGGGTCTGGAACTGACGGGCGGCCGGGACGCCGGACTGGCGGCAGCCGCCGGGATCGTCACGGGCCTGCTGTTCCTGACCGCCGCCGTGGCCTGGATGCGGCGGTCCCGCACGCCGCTGTTCAATCTGTCCGTCTTCGGCGCGCGGACGTTCCGCGCGACGGCCACGGGCGGCTTTGTGTACCGCCTGACCATCAGCGCCGTGCCGTTCCTGCTGCCGCTGATGTTCCAGGCCGGCTTCGGCTGGGACCCCCTGCACGCCGGGGCGATGGTGTCCGCTGTATTCGTGGGCAACATCGGGATCAAGCCGGCGACGACGCCGCTCATCCGGCGGTTCGGCTTCAAGCCCGTCCTGGTGTTCGCTTCGTTGGCCTCGGCGGTCACCTTTGCGCTGTGGGCGCTGCTCGACGCCGGCACGCCGGAGCCGCTGATCGTCGCAGTCCTCGTGGCCAGCGGAGCCTTCCGCTCCATCGGCTTCTCGGCCTACGCGTCCGTCCAGTACGCCGACGTCGTCCCGGCCCAGTTGCCGTCCGCGAACGCCGTCTCCGCCACGCTCGTGCAGCTCGCGACCGCGGCAGGGATCGCCGTCGGGGCGCTCCTGCTGCGGGTTTTCGAGTCAAGCAGCCCTGCCCTCGCCGGCCCCGCGGCCGGTGACCCGGCGGCGCCGTACCGGGCGGCGTTCGTGGCCATCGCCGTCCTGATGCTCCTGAGCACGCTGGACAGCCTGGCGCTCCCCCGCCAGGCGGGCGCCGCGGTCAGCCGGCCTGGCCCAGCACCAGCGGCAAAACGGCGCCGGCGCCCGCAAGCCTGAGGGCGCGCCCGGAGACGGTCAGGGTCCAGCGGCTGTCCACGAGGTCATCGATGAGCATCACGCTCTGGCCGCGGATTCCGGCCAGGGCTTCCTCCAGTTCGGGCCCCACCACCAGTCGGTCCCAGACGGCGGCGAGCCGGTAGGCACTGTTGCCGCCTCGGCCGCCGGTGGGTCCGCCGTGGTGGAGCTGCAGCTGGCCAAGATACGGGATGCGGCCGATCTCGGAGATCCCGCGGGCCAGGGAGTCCACCAGCACCGGCTTGCCGCGGGAGGGCAGGCTGATGATCGCGGCAGGGCGGCCGGCGCCGCTCCAGCCCGCGGTCCGGGAGTCTCCAGCGCCCCATTCCCTGAGCACCTGGACGCAGGCCTGCAGCATGCCGGGGTCCACGGGCCGGTCGGGCGCACCGGCGGCGAAGGCCTCGCGCAGGGCACCGCCCCAGCCGAGGTCCGTCAGGCGCGCCAGGACCCGGCCGTCCGCGAGGGCCTCGTCCGGCTTGATCTTGCCCTTGACGGGCACCCCCAGCCGGTCCATGCCGGTGGGCCACTGCAGCCGCGGTTCCAGCACGACGCCGGCCCGGCGGAGTGTCTGCCCGGCGGCCTCCGTGGCTGCTTCGGCGATATCGGCCGGGAACCAGCGGCCAGCACAGTTGTCGCAACGGCCGCAGGCGTGGGCTGTTTCGTCGTCCAGCACCGAGGTGATGTATTCCATCCGGCAGCCGGCGGTGTCCTGGTAGATGACCATCGAGTCCTGCTCGTCCACCCGGGCCTCGGCGATCCGGCCGTACCGGTCGGCGTCATAGCTCCAGGGTTGTCCGGTGGAACGCCAGCCTCCGCCGACGCGTTCGACGGCGCCGTCCACGGCCAGCACCTTCAGCAGCAGCTCCAGCGGGGTCCGGCGCAGGTCCACCCGGGCTTCGAGCGCCACCGTGGACACAGCCGTACCGGCCTCGGCAAGGGCCGTCAAGACGGCTGCAGCTTTGTCCTCGGACGGCATGGACGCGGTGGCGAAGTACTGCCAGATGTCGCGATCCTCGGAACCGGGCAGGAGCAGGACGTCGGCGTTCGCCGCGCCGCGCCCGGCACGGCCCACCTGCTGGTAGTACGCCACGGGAGAGGACGGCGCGCCAAGGTGTACCACGAAGCCGAGGTCCGGCTTGTCGAAGCCCATGCCGAGGGCGGAGGTGGCCACCAGGGCCTTGACCTGGTTGTCCTTGAGGAGCTGCTCGGCGCGTTCCCGGTCCGCGGGGTCGGTGCGTCCGGTATAGGCAAGCACCTCGTGCCCGGCTTCGGCCAGGAGCCGGGCGGTGTCCTCGGCGGCGGACACCGTGAGCGTGTAGATGATGCCGCTGCCCTGCAGGTCCTGCAGGTGGGTCAGCAGCCAGCCCAGCCGTTCGCGGGAATCCGGCAGGGTCAGGACGCCCAGCCGGAGCGATTCCCGTCCCAGGGCGCCCCGGATGGTCAGGACGTCCTTGCCGAGCTGTTCTTCGATGTCATGGACCACCCGGGAATTGGCCGTGGCGGTGGTGGCGAGCACCGGGACGGTGTCCGGCAGCTGTGTGATGAGGTCCGCGATGCGCCGGTAGTCGGGGCGGAAGTCGTGGCCCCAGTCCGAGATGCAGTGGGCCTCGTCGATCACCAGCAGCCCGGTCCGGCGGACGAGTTCGGGAAGCTGGTTTTCCCGGAAGGACGGGTTGGTGAGGCGCTCGGGGGAAACCAGCAGGACGTCCACTTCATCGGCGGCAAGCTGCTCGCGCACGGTGTCCCACTCCAGCTGGTTCGCGGAGTTGATGGCGACCGCCCGAACCCCGGCCCGGGCCGCCGCGGCCACCTGGTCCCGCATGAGAGCCAGGAGCGGGGACACTATCAGGGTGGGTCCCGCGCCGCGGCGGCGCAGCAGCAGCGAGGCGACAAAGTACACGGCCGACTTTCCCCAGCCGGTGCGCTGCACCACGAGGGCGCGCCGGCCGCCGTCGACCAGTGCCTCAATGGCCTCGAACTGGCCGTCATGGAACTGCGCCTCCGGGTGCCCCACGAGCTCCCGCAGCACAGCCTGGGCCTGTTCCCGGGTCGGGGAGACAGCGGCGCCGGAAACTGCGGCGCCGGAATCTGAGGTGGCGGAATCGGCTGGGCTGGAAAGGACGTTCTGGTTACTGGCCATTGATTCAGTATCCCAGCCCCCTCCGACACCGGCGCAGCCAGCACCCGCTATGTGGACACCCACGAAGTGGACAGCACAGCAGTGGACAGCACCGGCGCGGCCACGTCAGCCCGCAGCGTCAGAGCCGCAACGTAAGATAAGACCCGTGACTACGGACAAGACAAAGACTTTTGACCTCTCGGCCTCCTTCAAGGCCTACGACGTGCGCGGCATTGTCGGCGAATCGATTACCGCGGAAATCGTCGAAGCCGTCGGTGCCGCCTTCGTCGACGTCCTGGAGCTCACGGGGCAGACCGTGCTCGTGGGTGGGGACATGCGCCCCTCCTCCCCCGAGTTTGCCAAGGCCTTTGCCAACGGTGCCGCCACCCGCGGCGCCAACGTCCAGTTGCTGGACCTGATCTCCACCGACGAGCTGTACTACGCGTGCGGCGCCCTCAACGCCGCCGGCGCCACATTCACCGCCAGCCACAACCCGGCCGAATACAACGGCATCAAGATGGCCAAGGCCGGCGCCGTGCCGATCTCCTCCGAAACCGGGCTCAAGGAAATCCAGGCCCGCGCCGAGGAATACCTCAACGCCGGCACCATCCCGGCCGCCGGCACCCGGGGTCTGGTGGGCGTTCATGATGTCCTCAAGGGGTACGCGGAGTACCTGCGCGGCCTCGTGGATCTGCGCGGCTCGCGGCCGCTGAAGGTCGTCGTCGACGCCGGCAACGGCATGGCCGGTCTCACCACGCCGGCCGTGCTGGGTGATGCGTTGCTGCCCAAGCTTCCCCTGGAGATCGTGCCGCTGTACTTCGAGCTCGACGGCTCGTTCCCGAACCACCCGGCCAACCCGCTGGAGCCGGAGAACCTGCGCGACCTGCAGGCCGCCGTCGTCGAGCACGGCGCGGACATCGGCCTGGCGTTCGACGGCGACGCCGACCGCTGCTTCGTGATCGACGAAAACGGCGAGCCCGTCTCGCCGTCGGCCATCACCGGCATGGTGGCCCGCCGCGAAATCGCCCGTGCCCAGGCCCTCGGCGAGGACATGCCGACCGTCATCCACAACCTGCTGACCTCCCGTGCGGTTCCGGAACTCGTCGAACGCCACGGCGGCCGCGCCGTCCGCACCCGCGTGGGGCACTCCTTCATCAAGGCCGTCATGGCCGCGGAAGGAGCCATCTTCGGCGGGGAGCACTCGGCCCACTTCTACTTCCGCGACTTCTGGAATGCGGACACCGGCATGCTGGCGGCCATGCACGTCCTGGCCGCCCTGGGCGAACAGGACGGCCCGCTCTCCGAACTCGGCCGCGAATACGAACCGTACCGGTCCTCCGGCGAGATCAACTCGGAAATCGAGGACAAGGCCGGCGCGGTCGAGCGCGTCCGCGAGGACTTCCTTGACGAAGACGTCGAGGTCGACTATCTCGACGGCAGCACCTTCATTGCCACCGACGGCAGCTACTGGTTCAACCTGCGCCCGTCCAACACCGAGCCGTTCCTGCGCCTCAACGTCGAAGCCACGGACACCGCCACCATGGAGCGGGTCCGCGACCGCGTCCTGGCGCTGGTCCGGGGCTAGCCGTGGCCGCGCATCCCGAAGAAACACCGGACGCCGGCTCCTGGCGCGAGTCCGTGCCGGAAGCCAGCGCCACGGACCTGGAAAACCTGCTCGGCACCGGCGTCGGGGCCGCGCAGGAGCAGCTGGAGCGTAACGGCGGCTTCCTGCCGTTCGCGCTCGTAGTGCAGAACGACGGCGAAGTCCGGCTGGTTGCCGTGACCCCCGCGGACGCGAGCGACGGATCCGACGCCGACTTCGACGCGGACACCATGATCCGGGACCTCCACGAGCTGCTCCGCCAGCATCGGGACGAGTTCCGGGCCGCCGCGGTGGTCTGTGACATCACGCTGATCGAGGAGGACTCGGACGCCATTCACGTGGCCGCCGAGCACCAGGACGGCTCGCTGTTCGCCGCGGTGCTGCCCTACGCCCCGAACCCCGGGACACGCGAACTCGAATTCGGCCAGCTCTCCGCCGATACCAACGAACCCGCCGTGTGGGTGGACTAGACCGGCCGTAAGCTGGGGATATGAAGATCAACGCCTTCGCGGATGTGAGCCTGCGCGCCATGATGGTGCTCGCGGCCGCTCCCGACGGCGGCCTCCTGACCACCCAGAACATCGCCGATGCCGTCGGCACGCCCTACAACCACGTCAGCAAGGCGATGGCGAAGCTGCGCGAACTGGGCATGATCGACGTCGAACGCGGCCGCAACGGCGGATCCCGGCTCAGCAGCGCCGGCCGGGCCGCGACAGTGGGCCAGCTGCTGCGGCAACTCGACACCCGCCAGGACCCGGCCGACTGCGTCGCCGCGGGCGGCACCTGCCCGCTCATCACCGAATGCCACCTCCGGGCCGCGCTTGCCCGGGCCCGCGAGGCCTTCTATCGCGAACTCGACGGGATCGTCATCGCCTCGCTGCCGACCTCCCGGCAAATGACGCCGGTCTTCCAGATGATCGGACTGCGTCCCGGCCTCTAGATGAGTGAGTCCGAATTGGGCGTGCGCCGCGTGGACGCTGTTAATTGAAGGTGGAGGGTGTTAAACCCTGTTTGTGAAGACAGATCTAAACACCCTCCTGACCACACTTTACGTCGATTTGGATGATCATGTCCTGCCGGGCCTGGGCTGGTCCCGCGCCCGGATCCGGGGCCGAAAACCAGCCTTGAGCGACGCGGAACTGCTCTGCCTGGCCGCGGCGCAGCATCTGCTGGGCATCCCTTCGGAACGCAAATGGATCCGCTACGCTCACAAGCACCTGGCCGGCATGTTCCCGAACCTGCCCGGGCAATCCGGGTGGGGCA
>NZ_FNJS01000055.1:0-12873 GCF_900104405.1 Arthrobacter sp. ok909
CCCTGCGCGTAGGAGACCAGCTTGGAGGCGTAGAGCGCCTGGCGTACGTCCTCGACAAAGCTCTCGGGGACCTCGACGGCGGCCTCGCCGCCGGCGAGCAGTTCCTGGGCCAGGGCGCGCTGCTCGGACTGGGAGGACAGGGCCCGGGCGAACACGGACTCGGCGATGCCCGAGGTCGGGGATCCGAGCTCGAGCGCGGAGATGACGGTCCAGCGGCCGGTGCCCTTCTGGCCGGCGGCATCCACCACGACGTCCACGAACGGCTTGCCGGTCTTGGCGTCCACGTGGCCGAGGACCTCGGCGGAGATTTCGATCAGGAAGGAGGCGAGGTCGCCCTTGTTCCACTCTTCGAAGATCTTGGCCTGGTCGGCCGGTTCGATTCCGGCGCCGGAGCGCAGGAGGTCGAAGGCCTCGCCGATGACCTGCATGTCGGCGTATTCGATGCCGTTGTGGACCATCTTGACGAAGTGGCCGGCGCCGTCGGTGCCGATCCAGGCGCAGCAGGGCTTGCCGTCGACGTGGGCGGCGATCTTTTCCAGCAGCGGGCCGAGGGCGTCGTAGGACTCCTTGGAACCGCCCGGCATGATCGAGGGGCCGTTCAGGGCGCCCTCTTCACCGCCGGAGACGCCGATGCCGACGAAGTGCAGGTCCTTCTTGGCCAGGGCTGCCTCGCGGCGGCGGGTGTCCTCGTAGTGCGAGTTGCCGGCGTCAATGATGATGTCACCGGGTTCCAGCAGCGGTTCGAGCTGTTCGATCACGGAGTCCACCGGCTTGCCGGCCTTGACCATGATCAGGACCCGGCGCGGCTTCTCCAGGGAGTCCACCAGTTCCTGCAGCGTTTCGGTGCGGACGAAGTCGCCCTCGTCACCGTGCTTGGCGAGCAGCGCGTCCGTCTTTTCCACGGACCGGTTGTGCAGGGCAACGGTGAAGCCGTTCCGGGCCAGGTTGCGTGCGAGGTTGGCCCCCATCACCGCGAGGCCGGTGACACCGATGTGTGCTGACATCAAAACTCCAATTCATTTCTGTACACCACGTACGTACGGCGATTCCGGTACGACGTTCATGTAGGACTCGGGCAGGTCGTGCCGCATGGGGCGGATCCCGCGCTTGAGGTTCAGTGGCTGTCTATAAACCATATGTATTTCCGCGGGTTGCGGGAAAGCAGCGCCCACGTAGCGGAACACTGAGCGTCACAAACAGTCTATGATCCCCGGCGCCCGGCCCGCCGCCCGGCCAGGATGCGGCCCGCGGCATTATGCTTACGACTATGTCAACCAGCCTCCACCATCGTGCCATTGAGCACCTCGGGACCCGGATTGTAGCGGGCGAGCTTCCGCCCGGGCACGTCATGCTTGCCGAGCACCTTGAGGAGGAACTCAAGGTTTCCCGCTCGGTGGTCCGGGAGGCGGTCCGGGTCCTCCAGTCCCTGGGCTTGGTGGAGACCATCAAGCGCGTCGGCATCCGGGTCCTGCCCTCCAGCCGGTGGAACCCGTTCGATCCGCTCGTGATCCGCTGGCGCCTGGCCGGCGAGGGCCGCGGCGCGCAGCTGCGCTCCCTGGCCGAGCTCCGTACCGCCGTCGAGCCCGTGGCTGCCGAGCTCGCAGCGGCCAATGCCCCCCAGGAGCTCCGCCAGGAACTCGTAGAGATCTCCCACGCCATGCGCGACGCCGGGCAGGCCGGGGACGTGCCCCGGTTCCTGGAGCTGGACATCCTGTTCCATTCCCTGTTGCTGACCGGCTCCGGCAACGAGATGTTCGCCAACATGGTGGGCCAGGTGACCGAAACCCTGACCGGCCGCACCGTCCACGGCCTGATGCCGGACCACCCGCGGGAGACTGCGCTGCAGTGGCATGTGGACGTCGCCGAGGCCATCGCGGCCGGGGACACCGCCGCCGCGCGCGAGGCCTCGGACCGGATCATGCGGGAGACGATCGCGGAGATGGAGCCCAGCTGGAAGAACCAGCCGCGGGTGTTTGTGCCCGTTGAGCGCCACTGAGGCGGCGCTCCTAGGAGCCCCAATGCCCCTAGGATCGCCGGCTTAGCGGCCGCTGCGGAAACCTTTGCGGCGCCCCTCACGCCGGGGACGGCCGGAAGTCGAGCAGTACCTTGCCGGATTCGGCGGAGTTCCTGGCCACCTCGAACGCTTCCAGTCCGCGGTCCAGCGTGAAGGTGTGCGTGACCACCGGGTCCACCGCCAGCGATCCGTCGGCAAGCGCACCGATGACCTCATCAATTTCGTCGTTGAAGCGGAACGAGCCCACCAGCTCCAGCTCGCGCGTGATGGCCAGGGAGATCAGGACGGGCTGCGGACCGGAGGGCAGTAGGCCTACCATCACGACGCGACCGCCGCGGGTTGCGCCCCGGATGGCCGAGGCGAGGCCCTGGTGGCTGCCCGAGGACTCGATCACGATGTCCGCCTCCACGGCGGCGATCGCCCCGGCGTCGTCGCCCTTGAGGACCACGTCCGCTCCCACGGCACGGGCTATTTCCAGCGGCCGGTCGTGCATGTCGACGGCGATGATCCGGCCTGCGCCGGCGCGTTTGAGGACGGCGACCGCCAGGGCCCCGATGGGGCCGCTGCCGATCACCAGCGCGGTCTTGCCAGCCACATCGCCGGTGCGGGAGACGGCGTGCCAGGCGACGCTGGCAGGCTCGATCAGCGCCGCCGTGCGCAGGTCAAGGCCCGCCGGCAGCGCCCGGAGCATCCGCGCCGGCAGGTTCACATACCGGCTGAACGCGCCGTCGGTGTGCGGATAGCGTGCTGCGCTGCCGAGATAGGTGCAGCCCGGGGAGAGATTGGGGCGGTCCGCCGGATACCGCGCCGCCCCCGGACCGGGGGTCGCCGGATGCACCGCGACGGCGGTGCCCGCGGCGGGCCCCGAACCGTCCCCGGCGGCCCGGATCACAGTTCCCACGATCTCGTGGCCCAGGATCAGGGGAGCCTTGAGCACGGACTCCCCCGCGGCGCCGTGCATCCAGTAGTGCAGATCGGAGCCACAAATGCCGCCGTACATCACTTCGACGACGGCCTCGTCCGCGGCAGGCGCCGCCAGCGGCACGTCGTCGATCCTCAGGTCGCCTGCCGCGTGGGCCACCACCGCCGGGGCCGCGGCCGGGAGTTCTGCAGCGCCGCGCATCAGACCACCACCGTCATTCCGCCGTCGATGAAGATGGTCTGGCCGTTGACGAAGTTGGAGCCCTCGGACGCCAGCCACACCGCGGGTCCGGCCAGGTCCTGCACGGTCCCCCACCGGTGGGCCGGGGTCCGGCCCAGGATCCAGGCGTTGAAGGCCTCGTCGTCCACCAGGTTCTGGGTCATCTCGGTGTGGATGTAACCCGGCGCGATCCCGTTGATCTGCAGCCCGGATCCGGCCCATTCCGCGGTCATGGCCCGGGTCAGGTTCCGCAGCCCGCCCTTGGCCGCAATGTACGGGGCAATGGTGGGCCGGGCGAGGTCGGTCTGGACCGAACAGATGTTGATGATCTTGCCCCGGCCGCGGGGAATCATGTGCCGGGCCGCCTCACGCCCGACGAGGAAGGCGCTGGTCAGGTCCGTGGAGATCACCCGCTCCCAGTCCGCGACGTCGAGTTCGAGCATCGGGACGCGGTGCTGGATGCCGGCGTTGTTCACCAGGATCTCCAGCGGTCCGACGTTCTCCTCCACCCAGGCGACACCCCTGGCGGCCTCGGCGTCGCTCGTGACGTCGAACGCGCAACTGTGCACCCGCCCCGGCGGGTAGTCCGAGGCCATCGCCGCCTCGGCGTCCTTGAGCCGCTCGGTGTTGATGCCGTTGAGCACCACCGTGGCGCCCGCGTCAGCCAGGGCACGGGCCAGGGCATTGCCGATCCCGCGGCTGGAGCCGGTGACCAGTGCGGTCCGGCCTGTCAGGTCAAAAAGTCCACTCATGGTTCGCTGATCCTCAATCGGTCTTTGCTGCCGGGTTGTTGCTGGTGTTGTCGCTGGTGTTGCCACGTGTGGCGTCGCCGAGGTTGGCGATGGCTTGCCGCACGACGGCGAGGTCCCGGTCCCCCAGGCCCTGGCGCTTGAGCTCCGAGTAGAGCTCCACGCCGGCAGCCGCGATCGGTGCTGCGGCGCCGGCGGCGGCGGCGCTTTCGAGCACGAAGGACAGATCCTTGTGCATGAATTTGGCGGGTCCGGTGGGCTCATAGTCCTTCGCGGCGAGCCGGGGTCCGACGATCTCCAGGACCCGGCTGCCGGCCAGGCCGCCGGCGAGCACCTCGTACAGGGCGTGCACGTCCATGCCGGAGCGTTCGGCGAGCTCCGCTGCCTCGGCGAGCGCCGCCGTCGTGGTTCCCACGATCAGCTGGTTGCACGCCTTGGCGAGCGAGCCGGAGCCCAGCGGTCCCAAGCGCCGCACGGTGCCGCCGATCGCGTCGAAGAGTGGCAGGAGCCGCCGGAAGTCGTCCTCGCTTGCGCCTGCCATGATGGCGAGGGTTCCGTCCACGGCACCTTTGGTGCCGCCGCTGACGGGAGCATCGACGACAACGGCGCGGCCTCCGCTGGCCCCGGCGACCCGAGCGCCGAATTCCCTGACCGCTGACGGGGAGACGCTGCTCATGACGACGACGACGGTTCCGGCGGCGGGCGGTTCGGCTGCCCAGCCCGCCAGGAGGGCCGCGGCCGACTCCTCGATGTAGGACAGGTCCGGAAGCATGAAGATAATGACCGGCATGTCGCGGAGCTCGTCCACGCTGGCCACGCGGGATCCGCCGAGAGCCTCGAACGCGTCCAGCGCCGCAGGTGAGCGGTTCCAGGCGCTGACGCCCCAGCCCGCCTTCAGGAGGTTCGCGGCCATCGGAGCACCCATCAGCCCGAGGCCGACAAACCCGGCTTCCTTTCGGTCCAGTTCCATATTTCCTCACTCCGTCGTGGTTAATCTTCCAAATCTGTTCAGTATCCTAGCCTCCATTCAGTATGATGAACACCATGACGACCAAAACCACCGTCGCAATCGCCGTCCCGCTCGAAGCAGAGCTTGTGGAACGCATCCGCGCCGTAGATCCTTCCGTGACCGTCCTCTACGAACCCGAACTCCTGCCGCCGGAACGCTTTCCCGCGGACCACTCCGGCGATCCGGACTTCCGCCGGACGCCGGAGCAGGAGGAGCGCTACTGGGACATGCTCAACAAGGCCGAGGTCCTGTACGGGTTCCCCAACGAGAGCCCGGCGGGCCTTGCCCGGATCGCCGGCAGCAATCCCCGCCTGGAGTGGATCCATGCCATGGCGGCCGGGGCCGGCGGCGCCGTGAAGGCGTCGGGCCTGGACGCCGCGACGCTGCAGAAGTTCAAGGTCACCACCTCCGCCGGGGTCCACGCCCTGCCGCTGGCCGAGTTCGCCGCGCTCGGCATCCTCAACGGCTTCAAGCGGAGCGCGGAACTGGCGCAGGACCAGGCGGCCAAGCTCTGGCCCGAGCTCCGCACCCCCACGCGCCTGGTCAACGGCTCCCGCCTCGTGGTCACCGGACTGGGCGAGATCGGGCTCGAGACGGCGCGGATCGCGCGCGCCCTGGGCATGCGCGTCAGCGGGACCAAGCGGACCGTGGAGAAGATCGACGGCATCGAGGAGGTCACGGACAACGACGGCCTCGCCGGCCTCCTGGGCACGGCCGACGCCGTGGTCAACACCCTTCCCGGCACACCGTACACGGAGAAGCTCTTTGGCCGGGAGGCCTTCGCGGCCATGAAGCCCGGAACGGTCTTCATCAACGTGGGCCGCGGCACCGTGGTGGATGAAGAGGCGCTCCTCGAGGCGCTCGGCAACGGCCAGGTCTCCTACGCCTGCCTCGACGTGTTTGCCGTGGAGCCGCTCCCGCAGGACAGCCCGCTGTGGACCCACCCCAAGGTGATGGTCTCCCCGCACACCTCGGCCCTCAGCGCAGCCGAGAACCGGCTCATCGCCGAGCGCTTCTGCAGCAACCTGCGCACCCACCTCGACGGCGGCGAACTCCCCCACCTCGTGGACACGGTGCACTTCTACTAAAGCCAGACCCGCGTATCGCAAGGGGCGGCCTCTCCGGAAACGGAGGGGCCGCCGTTTGCGTTGGTGCATGGCGGCCGCGGTGACCGACGTCCTGCTCTGCGATGCGAATATGGCCCGTCGACGCGGCATCCTGCTCGGCGACGCGCACATTGCCCATCGACGCGGGTATCCCGGTAGCGCCGGGCATTTTGCGCGTCGCGCGGCACGTGCCGTGTCGCAGAAACGGCCGCGGCCCCTTCCCGGATTGGAAGGGACCGCGGCCTGGCGTCCTGAGGACTGCGTGCTGATTAGGACGCGGGAATGCCTAGCGCGCATCCTCGATCAGCAGGAGGTCGCGTCCCACGGTTTCCGGCGTGAAGAAGGTGGTGACGAAGGAGATCAGCGCCAGCACCAGCGAGTAGACGGCGAGCACGAGCCAGGAGTGATCGGTGGCGGCCAGCAGCGCGGCGCCCACCAGCGGAACGAGCCCGCCGGCCAGCACGGCGGAGAGCTCACGGCTCATGGCCACGCCGGTGAAGCGGTACTGCGAGCCGAAGAGTTCCGGCAGCATCGGGCACTGCGGGCCGAGCATGGACTGGACACCGAGCGCGATGCCCACCACCATCACAATCCACACGAGGGTGACATTGCCCAGGGTCACGAGGTAGAACGCGGGCAGCGCGATGGCGGCCTGGAACAGCGCGCCGTAGCGGTAGACGGGCACGCGGCCGAACCGGTCGGACAGCGCGCCGAACGTGATCACCATGACGGCTGCGAAGCCGGCGGCGATGAGCAGGCCCACCGGGCCGATGAACTTGTCTCCCGGGAACACGCCGTCCTTGGACGCCAGGAACGCGATGAGCAAGGCGGAGTAGATCGAGGAATTCCCGTTCTCCCCCATCCGCAGGCCGATGCCGATCAGCACATTCTTCTTGGAGTGCTTCCAGAGCTGGCCGATGGGGTTCTTGACCACATTCTTGTGCTTTTCCAGTTCCTGGAAGACCGGCGTTTCCTTCAGCCGCAGCCGGATGAAAATGGCCACCACGATAAGAAGGGCGCTGGCCAGGAAGGGCACGCGCCACAGCCAGCCTTCCAGGACGGCTTTGTCCGCCATGGCAATGAGCGCAAACGTCCCGGCGCCGAGCAGGGTGCCCAGCTGGATGCCGACGAACGGGAGCGAGGCGAAGAAGCCGCGACGGCGGCGCGGTGCGACCTCGGAAATCAACGTGGTTGCGCCGGCCTGTTCGGCGCCGGCGCCCAGTCCCTGGAGGATGCGCAGCGTCACCAGGAGAACGGCGCCCAGCATGCCTGCCTGCTCGTAGGTCGGCAGCAGGCCGATGGCAAAGCTGGCGGACCCCATCAAGGCGATCGTGAGGATGAGGACCATTTTGCGGCCGAACCGGTCCCCGATGTAGCCGAAGACCATGCCGCCAAACGGCCGGGCCGCAAAACCGACGCCATAGGTCGCGAACGATGCGATCAGGGCTCCGTCTTCGCCGAGCGGCTTGAAGAAGAGCGGGCCGAAGATCAGGGCCGAGGCCAGGCCGTAGATGTAGAAGTCGTAGTACTCCAGGGCGGAGCCCACGGAGCTGGCAAGCGTTGCCCGTCGCAGCTGGTCCGGATCGACGACGGCGCCGTCCGCTTCAGCAAGCGGTGTATTAGTACTAGTTGTCACAAGCACTCCCTCAAGAACACTCCAGACCCCCGTTGGCCTGGTGGGATGTGAGCAACTCCCGAAGAGTCGATCACCATGCTGAACAGCGTACAGCATGGTGATCGGCTAGCCAATGAGTAATCGGATTTATTCCTGCCGGCCCTGCGGAGCCCTATGCGGCCCTGTGCAGCCGGGTTAGCCCATGGGATTCCCGAGGGACCGGGCGAGGTCCTTGAGTTCCTTCACCATCATGGCGCCCTGCTCTTCCGAGTAAGTCGCCTTCAACGCTGTGACAGAGAGGCCCAGGCTGGGGCCGTGCGCACCGCGCGTCGGGACGGCCACGGCCAGGCACACGACGCCGGTGGTGGACTCTTCGTCTTCAAAGGCGTAGCCCTGCTCCCGGATGACGGCGAGCTGGGCCTTGAGTTCGGCTCCCGTACGCAGCGATTTCGGCGTCAGGACCGGCAGTTCGGCGTCGTCCGGGAACATCTCGTCGACGTCGTGGTCGTGCAGGCGCGCCATCAGGGCCTTGCCCACGGCGCAGAGGGACACGGGCATCTTGTCGCCGATGTTGGACGTCAGGCGCACCGCGGGGTGGCCTTCATAGCGGGCCAGGTAGATGACGTTTGTTCCGTCGAGCATGGCGATGCGGACGGTCTCCCCCGAAAGCGTCGGAGCCTGTTCGCAGAACCGGTAGAACTCCTGCACCTCATCCAGGCGGCTGAGGTAGGCCGCACCCAGCTCCACCAGTTTGCGTCCGAGCGTGAATTCCGCGCCCTGGCGGTTGATCAGCCTGGCCTCCTCGAGGGCGAGCAGCAGATTGGACGTTGAGGACTTCGGGATTCCCAGCTCCCGGGCCAGATCGCTCAGCGTGAGTCGCCCGGTCGCAGATGCGGCCAAGGCCTCCAGCACGGCGGCGGCGCGGGTGACGGCCGGTGCCGGTGATGCGCTCCCCAATCCGTCGGAGGTTCGGGAAACTCGGGAATCGGCCATGATTCTCCTTCAGGTATCGCGCGCAGTCGCCGCGCCACTCATTCGAATGCCGTCCAGTCAGCTGAACAGTAATCATCATAATGTCTGGAGTCCCCGGTCGGGACCTGAAGGAACCGGCTCTACGCTGCGCCCGGCCGCCGTGGCGGCTGTTTTCGTCGGGGTCCGCCGGTGCGTCAGCCGGCGGCCGCCACGGGATTCGTGAGCTCGCCGACGCCGGCAATGTGGCAGCTGACGGTATCGCCGGGAACGATCGGGGCGGCCTCGGCCGGGAAGCCCGTGAGCACCAGGTCCCCCGGGTGCAGCGTCATGAAGGAGGTGATGTAGGCGAGGATTTCCTCCACCTTCCAGCCGAGATCGGCAGAGCTGGCCGTCTTGAGCTCCACGCCGTTGTGCCGGATGCCGATTTCCAGGTCATCACCGGTCAGATCCGTGACGATCCAGGGGCCGGCGGGCGTGAATGTGTCCTGGCTCTTGGCACTGATCCACAGCTCGTCGGTTTGCTGCAGGTCCCTGGCCGAGACGTCGTTTCCGATGGTGTACCCCAGAACCGCGGTCCTTGCGTGGCCGGGAGTCAGCCCCCGGACCCTGCTCCCGACGACGATTGCCAGCTCCGCTTCCGGCTCGACACGGCCCACCCCGGGCCTGAGTTCGATGGCGTCGCCCGGACCCACCACGCTGGTCGCCGCCTTGTGGAAGGCCTGCGGAGGCAGGTCACGGCTGGCGCGGCCGGTATTGTGCGCCATGCCCAGGACGTTGGCCGGAATGCTTGGCGCGAGGAAGGTGAATTCCCCTTCATGGACCGTCGCGCCGATGTCCCACCCGCTGCGGGGCCGGCTGCCGGCGTTGGCCGGAGAGCCCGGGAAGGGGGTCCCGGTCACCGTCCAGACCTTGCCGGCGTCGCTGTAAAAGTCCGCAGCGTCGTTGGCGACAAAGAAATGCTCGTCCTCGGCAACAGGGGAAAGGGGGCGGACTCGGGCGATGCGGCGGGCGGTCGTGGCGGTCATGAACACATCCTAGGTCTCCGCGGGTACCCTGCGGCTCCACGCCGACATCCCGGCCACTGCGGACCCGGATTAGGCCATCGACTGGTGTATTTCTGCCGGCCCGAATCCTGTCCTCGTGTTTCACATTTCCAAATGTTCACTGTATATTCATAACAAGCCTTCCACCGCGGCATCCCCCAATAGTCGCGGTGGAAGGCTTTTCCAATGCCCGGTTTTTCCCAATGACCGGGTTAGGGGCCGCCGGCCTATGCGGCGTCCGCAACCGCCTCCCGCAGCCGCCAGCCGCCGCCGAGGCCGTCCCGGACGATTTCCATGGTGGTGAGGGCAGATTGCCGGTTGCGGCCAAGCCGTGCCTGGATCTGCCAGACCTCGACGTCCACCCGGCTCAGTCCCTTCGGCATGCGGCGCTCGGCCTCCCACCAGTTGACCCGTTCGAACCAGCGGACCGGTTCGGCCCCGATCAACCATTCCCGGCCTCCGCGCAGCACGGCCTGGGGCCGCCCGTCCGGGCCTGTTTTCACCATCACATGCTCCATGCCCGTCACATTAGGGGGGAGCCCGGACATTTTCGGGGGCCCGGACGGAAAGTGGGCTCGCCCGGCGGTCGGGAACTGCAAAACCCCGCCATTGCCGACCAACTGGTCCGGCATGACGGGGTTTTCTGTTGTGGGTCCTACCGGGATCGAACCGATGACATCCACGGTGTAAACGTGGCGCTCTACCAGCTGAGCTAAAGACCCAAACCGCGGCGTCCGCGCCTCAGCGCTTCAACCAACGAACAGCTACTGTACAGGATGCCAGCGGCCAAGCGCCAATCGGTCCGACCCCTGCCCTAGAGCGTGGGCAGCTCAGCGGCAAGCCAGGTCAGGGCCCCGCTGACGCCTGCGTCGAGCTTGATGGTGGCGAGGTCGTCGCCGCGGGTGGCTCCCCGGTTGATGATGACGACGACTTTGCCCTGTTTGGCGGCGTGCCGGACAAATCGCAGGCCGCTCATGACGGTAAGGGACGAGCCTGCCACCAGGAGCGCCCGGGCCGCGTCGACCATGGCGTACGAGCGCTCCACCCGGTCTTTGGGCACGTTCTCACCGAAGTAGACGAAGTCCGGCTTCAAGGTGCCCCCGCAGGCGGGACAGCGGGCAACGACGAAGGATTCGATCAGCCCCGAGTCCTCGACCGTGGCGTCGGCATCGGGGGCCATTTCAATCGCCCCGGCGGCGTGGGCGCGTTCCAGGAATCCCGGGTTGAGTTCCTCGAGGACCCCGGCCAGGAGCCGGCGGCTGTACCGCCGGTGGCAGTCGAGGCACACCACCTGGTCGAAGCGGCCGTGCAGGTCCACGACGTTGACGCTGCCAGCGTCTTCGTGGAGACGGTCGACGTTCTGGGTGATGAGTCCGGTGAGCAGTCCGCGGTGCTCCAGCCGGGCGACGGCGGCATGGCCGTCGTTGGGGTCCGCGCGGCGCAGGTGCGACCAGCCGATGTGGTTGCGGGCCCAGTAGCGCTGCCGGTTTTCCGCCTCGCCGATGAATTCCTGGTAGGTCATGGGCGCCCTCGGGGCAGCGCCGGGGCCCCGGTAGTCCGGGATGCCGGAATCGGTGCTCAGGCCGGCGCCGGTCAGCACGGCGAACCGGCCCCCGGCGAGAAGACCGTGGATGTCCTGCAGGACCTCGAGCTCGTCCCGCTGGAGTTCGGCCGAGGTCGCGGCGGCCGTGACCGGCGGGAGGCTGGCAAAACCAGTCATGCCGATCCCGGGGCGCCGCTGCCTCACCGGATCAGCTCCCGCCGAGCCCCGCCAGGGCGGCCCGGTATTCAGCAAGGTCCCGGGCCTGGCCTCGGGGGTTGACGACGACGTAGCGGACAACGCCCGCGGCGTCGATGATGAAGGTGCCTCGCAGTGCCATGCCGCTTTCGGGGTCGAACACGCCGTAGGCCGAGGCCACGGCGCCGTGCGGCCAGAAGTCGGCGAGCAGGTCGAAACCGTAGCCTTCTTTTTCGGCGTAGGCCCGCTGGGCGAACTTGCTGTCCACCGAAACAGCCAGCACTGCGGCGTCGGCATCCTCGAACAGCGCCAAGTTGTCCCGGATTTCGCACAGTTCACCGGTGCAGATGCCGGAGAAAGCGAAGGGATAGAAGACCACGACGACGTTGCGGCCCCGGAAATCCGAGAGGCGGACCGGCTCGCCGAACTGATTGGCGAGCTCAAAGTCCGGTGCCGGATCGCCGATGGCGGGCACCCCGCCGGGAACGGGAGTCACGGCGCCGGCCGGCCGGGCGTCGTCGTTCTGGACCGCTTGGGTCACTTGTTCTTCCGAGTGACCAGCCGGGTGGCGCTCCAGTCCTTGGAGACGCCGGCCGAGGTGGTGTAGTGGAGTCCCGCAGTGGGTGCGGCGTCCTGGATGTCGGCGGGCGAAACGTAGCCGACCCGCCCGGACTTCGGGGTCAGGACCCACACGACGCCGCCCTCGGTGAGGGTGGTCAGCGAATCGACCAGGGTGTCAACGAGGTCGCCGTCACCGGCCCGCCACCACAGGATGGCGGCATCGACCACTTCGTGATCGTCCTCATCGAGGAGTTCCGAGCCCGTGAGATCTTCGATGTCGTCACGCAAGTCGAAGTCGACGTCGTCGTCATAACCGAATTCCTGAATCAGGTCCCCGTCTTTGAAACCCAGTTTCTCCGCCACATTTACCGAAGTGGCGGCGTCGGCCTCGCTCACGTGTTGCTCCTATGCTTTGTGAATTGCTTCATGTTTTCAATGGCACTAGTGATTTCCATTACTCCAAGCCAACACCCTTTGAGCCTTCGCTTCAAGCTGTTGGCCCCGCGATCCGCCATATTCTGCGTCACACAGGGCGATCCGAAGGCTGACAGGCAGCCCGCGGTCACACAACCAGTATGCCCGTGAAATACGTCGGGGGGTCCATGCGGCGGCTACGCATCCGTCAACTCGCACGGCTAGAGTGGCTGATGACGACTACGCCTGTGCGGGCAACCGCCCCACTGATGACACAGGCAGGCGTACCGTGATTGGACCTTGCCCGGCGCATACGACCGGGCTGTTGTAACCGATATGTCGCACACGTCGCGTTCACGCCAGGCAGTCACCCTGCCCGGAGCTGAGGGTGCCGATGGATGCGCTCAAAGAGAGGTTGGACGTGGCTGCAGGAGAAGATACCTCCCATATCCTCAGCGGGTTGACAAACCAGCTGCCTGATCGTGATCCGGAAGAGACCGCCGAGTGGCTG
>NZ_FNJS01000029.1:0-55680 GCF_900104405.1 Arthrobacter sp. ok909
GTCCTGGCCGACCACACGCTTGTGCAGCTCGTCTTCCATCTTCAGCAGGCGCGAGGACTCCTCCTCGGTCAGCTTGAAGACCGGGATGCCGGTGGAATTCGCCAGCACCTCGGCGATGAGATCCTCATCAACCTCGGAGATGTCGTCCATGCCGCCGGTCTTCCACTGGCGTTCCTTCTCGGCGCGTTCGGCAATGAGCTTCTGCTCCTTGTCACGCAGCGACGCGGCACCTTCGAAGTCTTGCGCGTCAATCGCGGATTCCTTCTCCAGCTTCATGGCGGCGATCTTCTCGTCCATGACCTTGAGCTCCGGCGGAGCGGTCATGCGGCGGATGCGCAGCCGCGCACCGGCCTCGTCGATCAGGTCGATCGCCTTGTCCGGCAGGAAGCGGTCCGAGATGTAGCGCTCGGACAGGGCCGCGGCCGAGGCGAGGGCGCCGTCGGTAATGGTGACGCGGTGGTGCGCCTCGTACCGGTCGCGGAGGCCCTTGAGGATCTCGATCGCGTGTGCAACGGAGGGTTCCTTGACCTGGATCGGCTGGAAGCGGCGCTCCAGCGCTGCATCCTTTTCGATGTGCTTGCGGTATTCGTCCAGCGTGGTGGCACCGATGGTCTGGAGCTCGCCGCGGGCCAGCATGGGCTTCAGGATCGAGGCCGCGTCGATGGCGCCTTCGGCGGCACCGGCACCCACCAGGGTGTGGATCTCATCGATGAACAGGATGATGTCGCCGCGGGTGCGGATCTCCTTGAGAACCTTCTTGAGGCGCTCTTCGAAGTCACCGCGGTAGCGGGAGCCGGCCACGAGGGACCCGAGGTCCAGGGTGTACAGCTGCTTGTCCTTGATGGTCTCCGGGACATCGCCACGGACGATGGCCTGGGCGAGGCCTTCGACGACGGCGGTCTTGCCGACGCCGGGTTCGCCGATCAGCACCGGGTTGTTCTTGGTGCGGCGGGAAAGGACCTGCATGACGCGTTCCATTTCCTGCTCGCGGCCGATCACCGGGTCCAGCTTGTTCTCGCGCGCCGCCTGGGTCAGGTTGCGGCCGAACTGGTCCAGGACGACGGAGCCCGCGGGGGTGCCCTCGGCCTGGCTGGAACCGACACCGGCTCCGGTGGACTCCTTGCCCTGGTAGCCGGACAGCAGCTGGATGACCTGCTGGCGGACCCGGTTGAGGTCGGCGCCGAGCTTGACGAGCACCTGGGCGGCCACACCTTCACCCTCGCGGATGAGGCCGAGGAGGATGTGCTCGGTTCCGATGTAGTTATGGCCCAGCTGCAGGGCCTCGCGCAGCGAGAGCTCCAGGACCTTCTTGGCGCGCGGGGTGAAGGGGATGTGTCCGGACGGGGCCTGCTGGCCCTGGCCGATGATCTCCTGCACCTGCTCGCGGACACCGTCGAGCGAAATGCTCAAGGATTCAAGGGCTTTGGCAGCAACACCTTCACCCTCATGGATCAGACCCAAGAGGATGTGTTCGGTACCAATGTAATTGTGGTTCAGCATGCGTGCCTCTTCTTGGGCAAGCACAACTACGCGACGGGCACGGTCCGTAAATCGCTCAAACATTTCGCCACACTCCTAGCTACGACGTACTTTGATGCTACGTGCCCGGGTTCCAGATTTGGGGCTTGTTCGCCACAGGGGAAACCGAAGGGTTGCGCTCCCGGGCGCGGACGCTGTCCGGATGCCGCACGGATCCCGCCTGCGGCCGGCCGGGGGAGCGCAGACGCGGGCCCCTGGGGACGGTCCGGCGGCACCCCCGCAGCGGCGTCGTCGGCGCCGGCCGCCCCGCCGGGAGTGCCCGGGCCGCCGTTCCGCACATACCGCCGTCGGCATAGCAATGCCCCCGTCAGATAACGGGGGCATTAGCATTTGATGCGCAGACTTGATAGGGCCATTGATACTGGCCCTGACGCGGGGGTCCGGACTAGGAATTAGCCTTTTGGTAGGCTTCCTGAATTTCAGCCTGGATACGTCCGCGGCTGTTTACCGCATAGCCGTTGTCCCGTGCCCACTGACGGATCTGGGCAGAGTCCTGATTCCGCCCGCTTGAAATTTTGGTGCGCGTGGCGCGGCCGCTTGATGTCTTGCGTGCGTGCCCCACAAACCGCTCCAACGCGGAACGCAGGTCTGACGCATTGCCGGACGACAGGTCTATTTCATAGCTCACGCCGTCCAGGCCAAACCGGACAGTTTCGTCCGCGGATCCCCCATCCAGATCATCAACGAGGATGATTTTCACTTTCTGTGCCATAAATGACTCTCTTTCCAAAAGGACGAGCGTTTAGAAAAGCAGGATGTATCTGTAAAAAGTATCCTCCGGGTTACAGCAGAGAGTCAAAGCGTATAACTCCGGTCAAAGGAAACCCGCTCACAGCAATAGGGGCTATTGCTCCATTCAGGGGAATTAGCCCCTGGCGGGCCCGGAATCCCGTCCCGGGTTTTGAGCTTCCGCTCGAGCGTCCGCTTCGGCCTGAGCGCGGGCTTCTGCCTGGCGCTCCGATTTATCGGCATTGAATATGGATTTCATGGCAAACCAGAAAAGCAGGCCCACCACGATGGGGGGCACCAATACGGCGATGTAGTCCATGCTCAGTGTCCTTCAGGCTTCAACAGGGGGAAGAGGATGGTCTCGCGGATGCCGGCCCCGGTGAAGAGCATGACGAGGCGGTCGATGCCCAGGCCGATCCCGCCCATGGGCGGCGCGCCGTACTCGAGCGCGCGGAGGAAGTCTTCATCCAGCTGCATGGCCTCGACATCGCCCGCGGCGGAGCGGCGGGACTGTTCGGTGAGGCGTTCTCGCTGGATCACAGGGTCGATCAGTTCGGAGAAGGCCGTGCCGCGCTCCATGCCGCCGATGATGAGGTCCCAGGCCTCGATCAGGCGGCCGTCCTCGCGGTGGTGGCGGGCCAGAGGCTGGGCGGACGGCGGATAGTCGTAGACGAACGTGGGGTTGAGCAGAGTGGGCTCCACCAGCTCGCCGAAGAGCTCGACGACGAGTTTCTCGGCGTCCCAGGCGGCGTCGACCTTGACCTCGTGCTTGGCGGCCAGTTCCAGCAGTTCGGAGACCGTGGTGTCGGGGGTGATTTCCTGGCCGACGAATTCGGAGAGCCCCGGGTAAACCGCCATCCAGGCCCAGTCGCCGTCGAGGTTGATCTCCCCCGCCTCTGTCTGCAGGACCCGGCCCACGCCGGCGGCGTCGGCGGCGTCCAGGATGATCTCCTTGATCCGGTCCGCCATGACGAACTGGTCGGCCCAGGCCTCGTAGGACTCCAAGGTGGTGAACTCGGGGCTGTGGGTGGAGTCCACGCCCTCGTTGCGGAAGACCCGGCCCATGTCATAGACGCGGTCGATCCCGCCGACCACCGTGCGCTTGAGGTAGAGCTCGGTGGCGATGCGCAGGGTCATCTTCTGGTCAAAGGCGTTCATGTGCGTCTCGAAGGGACGGGCCGTGGCGCCGCCGTGAACCAGTTGCAGCATGGGGGTTTCCACCTCGACGTAGCCCTGGCGGTGCAGGGTTTCGCGGATGGAGCGGGTGATCGCGGCGCGGGTGTAAACCATCTCGCGGGCTTCGTCACGGACAATGAGGTCCACGTAGCGCTGGCGGACCCGGGTTTCCTCGTTCAGCCCGGCGTGCAGCACGGGCAGCGGGCGCAGCGCCTTCGAGGCCATGGTCCAGGAGTCCGCCATGACGGACAGCTCGCCGCGGCGTGAGGAGATGACCTCGCCGGTGATGAAGACGTGGTCGCCGAGGTCCACGAGGGACTTCCAGTCCGCGAGCGCCTCCTCGCCGATGTTGGCCAGGCTCAGCATGACCTGCAGCCGGACCGCCTTGCCGTCCAGGCCGCCCTCCTGGAGGGTGGCGAAGCAGAGCTTGCCCGTGTTGCGGACGAAGACAATGCGGCCGGTCACGCCGACGACGTCGCCGGTGGTTTCGTCGGCCTGCAGGTGGGCGTATTTCTCGCGGATTTCCGTGAGCGAGTGCGTACGCTCGACACCCACCGGATAAGCCTCGACGCCGCGTTCGATCAGCTTTGCGCGCTTCTCCATGCGGATGCGCGTCTGTTCGCTGGCATCGTGCGGCTCGGCGGCGTTGTGCGGGGCAGGGGTGTTTTGGGAAGTCACAATCCCCAAGTTTACCGTCGATTTCCGTCCGGTCAGGTCCCGGCCAGGTGCCGGCAGCTTCGGCCGGGCGGTGACTGCGCAGTCCGGGTGCGGGAATAGACTCAGGGCTGTGGAGACGTGGACCGTGAAGACCGACGACGGCGAGGGGCACCTCGAGCTGCATACGTTCCGTCCGGAGGCGCCCGGGCCAGGCGGATCGGCCGCCGCGGTCGCCGCACCCGGCGCTGGATCCGGCGTCGTCGTCGTGCACGGGACGCTGGTGACCGATGCGCTCTACCGGCCCTTTGCCCGAAAGCTCAGCCGGCTGCTGGGCCGGCCGGTGCACTGCTATAACCGGCGGGGGCGCGCCGGTTCCTCCCCCCAGCCGGCAGACTATTCGGCGGCCACGGAGGTGGCCGACCTGGCGGCGGTGCTGCGCGAGACCGGCGCCAGCGACGTCGTGGCCCACAGCTACGGCGGGTTTGTGGCCCTCCAGGCCGCCCGGAGCGTGCCGATCCGCAGGATGGTGACCTATGACGCGGCCGTCAGCCTTTCGGGGAACCTCAACCGGCGCTGGCGGCCCGAGCTTGAGCGGTCGGTGGCCGCCGGCAAGCTTGACGAGGCCTGGGCGCATTTGGTGCAGGGCCTGGAGACGGCCGGTCCGGTGTCCCGGCTGCCGCTGGGCGCGCTGCGCATGCTGAGCATCCTCTCGGCGAGGACCAGCCTGGGCGCCGAAATGCGGGAACTCCTGCCCACGGCCGTCGCCGAGATGCGGGCCGTGCTGGACGCCGACGCCGAGGTCGCCGATTTCACCTCCATCACCACCCCCACGCTGATGCTCAGCGGCGGCTGGAGCCCGGCGTACTTCGCCGAAACCGGCCGCCAACTCGCCGCCGCCGTCCCGGCGCTGACCTTCGCCGTCGTTCCCGGGCAACTCCACGAAGGCCCCATCCGGCCCGGCAACAGGCTGGCCCTGCGGGCAGCGCGGTTCCTCCTCGGCGGTCCCGGTGCTGCGCCCACGGCGACCGGCCGAGGGATGGGCAGCATTCCCGGAACAATGGCTGGCGGCATGCCCGGCATCTACGGGCGCATCCCCGGGCGGATCCCCGGCCGCACGCGGCGGCCCGGGCCGGGCCGCTGACGGGCCCCTAGCGCGGCCTGCCGTTAGAATCGGGGGCGACCCTTTCGAAAGGACCCCCTTGGCCAAGCTCTATTTCCGCTACGGAGCCATGAACTCCGGCAAATCCACGGGGCTGCTGCAGGCGGCGTTCAACTATGAAGAACGCGGGCAGCGGGTGCTTCTGGCCAAGCCGGACGTGGACACCAAGGGCGACGCCGACGTCGTGTCCCGCCTCGGCATGACCCGTTCGGTGGACTTCCTGATCCCCGCCGGAGCGTCAGCCCGCGAGCTCTTCACGGCCCAGGCCCATGGGGACGATCCCGATGCCCTGTTGCAGCACGTGGAGACCTCGCCCGTGGCCTGCCTGCTGGTGGACGAGGCGCAGTTCCTGGAACCCGCGCAGGTGGACGACCTCTTCCGCATTGCGGTCCTGGACAGTGTCCCCGTGCTGGCGTACGGCATCCGCACCGACTTCCGGACCCGGGCCTTCCCCGGTTCGCTGCGGCTGCTGGAAATTGCGCACACCCTCGAAGAGCTCAAGACCATCTGCCGCTGCGGACGGAAGGCCATCTTCAACACCCGCCGGATCGGGGATCATGTGGTTTTCGACGGTGACCAGGTGGCAATCGACGGCCAGGACGTCTGGTACGAGTCGCTCTGCGGCGCCTGCTACCTCGAGGTCTCCGGCGGCCGTCTGGGCAACTAGCACCGGGACTTAGTGCACCGTCTACTGCATGGCGGCGCGTGCTCGGCTAGGCTCGGAGCATGACCCGCGAGAACATCAGAACCCCCGACGGCGGAACGATCGAGCTTTTCAGCACGGGCGCCGAGCTCGCCTCGGCGGGCTCGGGCATCGTCGTCGTGCCGGCCTCGATGGTGACGGCCGCCGATTACACGCGTTTCGCGCAGAAGCTCAGCGCGTCGCTGGGCCGGCCGGTGCACACCTTCAACCGGCGCGGACGCGGCTCGTCCTCCCCGCAGCCGGAGGACTACACCCTGGACGTGGACATCCACGACCTCGACGCCGTCATGAAGCACACCTCCAGCACGGACGTCTTCGGCCACAGCTTCGGCGGCGCGGTGGCCCTGCACGCGGCCCGCACCCTGCCGGTGGAACGCCTGGCGGTCTACGACCCCGCCGTGTCGGTCAACCACAGCGTCACGGCGGACTGGACGCCCGAATACGAGCGGGCGACGGCGGCCGGCGACGACGACCGCGCCCTCGCCGTCCTGCTCAAGGGCCTGGAGACCGGGAGCGCCCTGTCCCGGATGCCGTTGTCTATGCTGACGCTGGCGAACAAGCTCTCGGCGGGCACCCCGATCGGCAAGCAGCTGCGCGACCTTATGCAGACCGGTGTGCGGGAGATCAAGGCGATCATCGCGGCGGACATGCCGGCGGAGCCGTTCCTGGAACTGCCGCTGGAGACGCTGATCATCGTGGGCGAAAAGAGCCCTGCCTACTTCGGCGTGGCCTGCGCCCAGATCCACGACGTCCTCTCCGGATCCAGCTACACGATCCTGCCGGGCATGGGCCACGACGGCGTCAACAAGGCACCGGACAAGCTCATCGCCGAACTCAGCGCGTTCTACGCCGGCTGATTCCCGGCCACCAACACCCACCAAGCAACGCGGGGATCCTTCGCGCCCGGCCCGGACGTCCGGACATGGCCGCGAGGTGACCCCGCGTTGCTTGTTAATTGCGGCTAGTGGGCGACGGGCTGTGCCGCGCCTGCGGTCTTGCGCATCATGGCGGACAGCACGACGGCGCCGAGCGCTATGACGGCCGCCGTCAGGAACGCCGCATGCATGCCGGCCACCATGCCCGAGGCTGCGGCCACGAACGCATAGATCGAGACCAGGAGCGCGGTGCCGGCGGCGCCGGCCACCTGCTGCAGGGTGCTCATGATGGCCGAGCCGTGAGAGTACAGGTGCGGGGGCAACGGGTTCAGTCCGGTCGTGAAGGCCGGGGTGAATACGAGCGCGAGGCCCAGGCTCAGGGTCACATGCAGGGCAATGATCCACCCCAGCGGTGACGCGGCGTCCAGCATGGAGAACTGCCACAGGGACAGCACCATCATGACCGAGCCCGTCACCGTCAGTGGCAGAGGGCCGACCTTGTCGAAAACGCGGCCGATGAAGGGCCCCAGCAGGCCCATGGCGAGGCCGCCCGGAAGGAGCACCAGGCCGGTCTCGAGTGACTTCAGGCCGCGGATTTCCTGCAGGTACAACGGCAGCAGGATTACCGCGCCGAACAACGCGACCATGGCCACGACCAGCAGGAGTACCGACACCGTGAACATCCGGAAGGTAAACGCGCGCAGGTCCAGCAGGGGCCGTTCGCTCTTCTGCAGCTTCAGCTGGCGCAGGACGAACGCCGCCAGGGCCAGCACTCCGACGGCCAGCGCCAGCACGGCGGGAGTGCGGGATCCGGCGTCGCCGCCGATCTGGCTGAGGCCGTACACGAGGCCGCCGAACGCCGGGACTGTCAGCACCACCGAGAGGGCATCAAGCCGGGTTTTCTCCGTCTCGCCGATGTTGGTCAGGTACCTGGCCCCGATGGCCAGTGCGGCGAGCGCGATCGGCAGCACGAAGACGAACATGAACCGCCAGGAAAAGTGCTGGAGGATCAGGCCGGAAACTGTGGGGCCGAGCGCCGGCGCCACCGAGATGGCGATGCTGACGTTGCCCATGACGGCGCCGCGGCGTTCCAGCGGCACGAGCGTGAGGATGGTGGTCATGAGCAGCGGCAGCATGATGGCCGTGCCGCCGGCCTGGACGATGCGGGCCAGCAACAGGACTTCGAAGCCCGGGGCGACGGCGGCCAGCAGTGTGCCACCAGAGAACAGCCCCATGGCCAGCAGGAACACGGCACGGGTGGACAGCCGCTGCAGGATGAACCCGGTGGTGGGAATCACGACCGCCATCGTGAGCATAAAACCGGTCGACAGCCACTGCACGGTGGGTGCGGTGACGCCGAGGTCCACCATCAGCCGCTGCAGCGCGACGTTCATGATGGTTTCGTTCAGGATGACCACGAAGGTGGCCACCAGCAACGTCACGATGATGGTGACGGACTCCCGCGACATCTTGGCCGGCCCGGGGGCTGAGGCGGGCGCGGCCGGCGTCGGTCCCGGGCTGGCGGGACCAGCGCCCGGCGCGGGGGCGCCGGCGGTGTTGGAAGAGACGTCTGTTGACATGGGAATTCCCTCAGGGAGTTGGGTGTGGGTCCGGCGAGCGTCGGCGCTGCTGCAGGTTGCAACAGTCTAAGCCCTGGGCGCATTCCCGTCACCGGGAGCAGAATTCCGCCGCCGGAAAAGCAACGCGGGGTCACATCCTGCCCATCGGCACGGACGTGTCTGACCCCACGTTGCTGTTTGCTGGTCCGGCTGGTGTCAGGCGTTCAGCGGCACGTTGTCGATCAGCCGCACCGGGCCGACCTTGGCCGCGAGGATTGCCAGCGCTTCGCCGCGGAACGGGGTTTCCCTGCAGTTCTCCGCGAGGGGTTCGAGGGTGCGCGGATCCACGACCTCGAAATAGTCCAGTTCCACGAGCGGCTGGGACCGGACCAGTGCCTGCGCGGACTCGACGTCGAGGGGCTGATGGGCGTTGGCGCGCTTCTCGATGAGCCGCAGCGCCCGGGAGAGGACGAGGGCGGCCCCGCGCTCGTCCTCGGTGAGGAAGCGGTTGCGGCTGGACAGCGCTAGCCCATCCGGTGACCGCACGATCGGCACGGGTACGATTTCCACCGGGAAATTCAGGTCCGCCACCATGCGCTGGACCAGGGCCAGCTGCTGGGCATCCTTCTGGCCAAAGTAGGCGCGGTAGGCCGGCTGGCCTCCGCCGGGAAGCCCGGCACCCGGCAGGCCGTAGTGGAGCAGTTTGGCGACGACGGTCAGGGCGCCGTCGAAGTGTCCGGGCCGGGACGCACCCTCCCACTTTTCGCCCAGGGGCCCCGCCGTGATCCGCACGAGGGGCTCCCCGCCGGGGTAGACCTCCTCCACGGCCGGCGCGAACGCCAGGTCAACGCCTTCGGCGTCAAGCAGGGCGAGGTCGGCCTCCAGCGTCCGGGGGTACCGGTCCAGGTCCGCGGCCTCGCCGAACTGCAGGGGGTTGACGAAGATGCTGGCCACGACGACGTCGTTCTGGACGACGGCGGTGCGGGCCAGCTGGGCATGCCCCTCGTGCAGGGCGCCCATCGTGGGCACCAGCCCCTGGGATGTGCCGCCCTTCTGCGCCAGCAGCCGGGCGCTTGCGGCGCGGAGCTGGGCAGCGGTGGTGACGAGTTGGATTGCCATGTCAGGGTCCTTCCGGGGCGCGCGTCCCGTTCTGGCCGGGGCCGCGGAGCGCCTGTTCGATGCCATCAAGTTGGTCCGGCTTCAAGAGCCCGCGGCTTCCTGCCCGGCGGGCTGTCGCCCGGGCCATGGCCAGGTACGCCTCCAGAATATCGCCGCCCGAGCCGCCGTCGTACTCGCGGAGGGCACCGGCGTGGGCGGCGACCGTGCCGGCGTCGCCGCGGGCCACGGGCCCGGTCAGGGCCGATTCGCCGGAGGCGAGCGCGTTCTCCAGCGTGGCGCGCAGCAGCGGGCCCAGCATCCGATCCGGGGCTTCGACGCCGACGTCGCGGAGCAGCTGCGAGGCCTGCGCCACGAGCGTGACCAGATGGTTCGAGCCATGCGCCAGGGCAGCGTGGTAGAGGACGCGGTCGGCTTCTGCAATAGCGACGGGTTCGGCACCCATTTCGACGACAAGTGCCTGGGCGATCGGCAGCATCGCGGCGTCGGCCGTGACGCCGAAGGTGCAGTCCAGGAGCCGGGTGAGGTCCAGGCTCATGCCCGTGAACGTCATGGCCGGGTGCAGGGCGAGCGGCACGGCGCCGGCGGCGCGGACCGGGTGCAGGATCCCGACGCCGAATCGCCCGGAGGTGTGCGCTACGAGCTGGCCGGGCTGCCAGGCGCCCAGCTTGGCAAGGCCGTCCACGAGGGGGCCGAGGGCGTCATCCGGCACGGCGAGCAGGACCAGTTCGGCGCGCTCCACGATGTCCTGCACTTCCAGGATGGGCACGCCCGGCAAGAGTGTTTCGGCGCGTTCGAGGCTGGCGTCCGACACGGCGGACACCCCAATGACGGCGTGCTCGGCTCCGCGCAGCGCCGCACCCAGGACGGCACCGACCTTCCCTGCGCCGATGATTCCGACGCCGAGGCGTCCTGGTTTAGCCATGATGCGGGCCTTCCTGAGTGTCTGGTGCGGGTGTTTGCGCGGGCTGCGTGGTTGGTTCCATCCAGTGTTCGCTCGTCTGGCGCTTGCGTGCGGCGCGGGCGCGGGCGGCCTGGGCATCCAGGAGGGCCCGGGCCTCGTCGAGGCCGGCCTGAATGAGCCGCGGGGCGACCGGGCCCGCGGTGGTGTGCAGGACCAGGTCCGCCACCCGGAACCTGCGGGCGAGCGGCCCCTGCTGCAGCGCCATCGACTGGGTGCGCTGGTGCGGCACCACAACGAGGTTCCGCCACCACCGCCCGGACCTCAGGAGCAGTGCGGTCTCCGTTGCGGTGAAGCCGTTCCGCCGCCAGCCCAGCGGTGCCAGAAGCCGGGCCCGGCGCGGCGTGGTGACGAAGCCGCCGTCGGCGTCCTGCCGGGCCCCCGCTTCCCGTGTTCCGGTGTCCGGCGTTCCGGCGTCCGGTGTTCCGGTCGGGCCCGCGAGTCCGTTGATCCCTGCCGTGAAGACGCCCGCCGGATCCGCGGTTCCGGGGTCCGGGAGCACCAGGGAGAGGACTTTCAGGACGTCGGTGAGGGATCCCACCGGCAGCAGGGTGGTCCGGTGGGATCCCTCCCGGGCGCTTCCGGCCAGGCCGTAGCCGGCCACATTGATCTGGATCCGGTACCAGCCGAATAACCGCCACAGCGGCGGCTGGGTGATCTTCAAGGCCTGGATCCTGCCCGGAGGCACGGTCTGCGCCTGGGTGTCCAGCAGGCCGTAGCGCAGCCGGATGCCGTCCGGGGAAACGGCGGCGGTGAAGTTGTAGCCCTTGTTGAACGAGGACCAGTAGGCGGCGGCGAGCCCGATCACTGCGGGGATCAGGAAGACCGTGAAGCTGCGGTTTTCGGTGACGGCGGACAGCACCACGGAGGCGACGCCGCCGGCCACGATGGCGAGGCCCTGTTCACTCAGAAGCACTGAGCCCATCAGGCGCGACGGCGGCACGGTCAGGACGGTCCGTTCCGGAGCCTCCACAGCGGCTGCCTCCCGTTGCCCCGCTTCCGCCGCCTCCGACAGCGACAGCGTCCCCCCGGAGGCACCGGAGGCCCCGGCGAGAATTGTCGCGCGGAGCTGGCGGGCCTCGTCCGCACGCAGGTAGGCCAGGTGCACAGCGGATTCTCCGGCGTCGGCGACTTCGAACCTGAGTTCCGCCAGACCGAAAATCCTGGCCAGCAGGGGCTGGACGACGTCGATTGCCTGCACCCGGTCCAGCCGGGCCTGGCGCTGCTGCCTGAACAGGAACCCGGTGTTGACCCGGACGTACCCGTCCGCCACCTGGTAGCGGGTGAAGTACCAGCTCAGGACGAAGCCGAGCACGGTCAGAAGCAGGAGCGTCCCGCCGCCAAGCAGCAACCATGGCGCGCGGCCGGCGAACCGCTCGTCAAAGACCGGGCCGCCCTGGAGCAGCCGTTCGAAGGAGTCCCGTCCGAAAAAGAAGAACAGCGCGGCCACTGCCACCCAGCCGCGGACGAACGGCGATCCCGGGTGGACGCGCAGCCAGCCGGCGTCGGCGGTACGGGTGTTTCCCGCACCGGGGCCGGTTCCACCGGCGGTACCGGTCTCTCCCGCACCGGGGCCGGTTCCCGGCTCCCGCGCCGCCGGGAGACCCTCCGGTGTCAGCGCCATGCCGTCATGGCCTTCCCGTCACAGCCCGGCCAGCCGGGCTTCGCCGCGGGCGGACAGCTGTTCGCGGAGCCGGGCTCCCTCGCCGGCGGGCAGGCCGGGGATCTCGGCGTTGGTCCCGGCGGACGCCGTGTGAAGCTTCAGGGTGCACAGGCCCAAGGGGCGTTCGACGGGTCCCACCGCGATGTCCACGTACTGCATCCGCCCGTAGGGGACCACGAGGGTGCGCTGGAAGAAGATCCCGCGGCGGATCAGAAGGTCATCGTCACGCTCGGCATAGCCGATCGAACGCACCTGCCGGGGAATCAGGACGAGCCGCCAGACGGCCAGCAGCAGCCAGACGGCGGGAACGGCAACGGCCAGCCAAAGCGGCGGCCACGTCCAGGCGCCGTTCAGCACCAGCACCAGGGGAAGCGACAGCAGGACCACTGCGATCAGGTTGCCCAGCGCCCACTCCGCGAGGCGCACGGTGACGTACTTCGGTGACACCCTGAGCCATTCGATGCCCGGCGGGTCAATCGCTTCGGTAGGCATATTCGCCTTCTGCAGAGGGCTTGCTGCGCTTTCCCTGCACCTCGCGCCCGGATTCGGTGTCGCCGTCCTCGGGCGGAATCCGGCAGAACCGCTCGACGACCAGTCCGACGACCACCATGATCAGCCCGCCGCCGGCCATCGCAAGGGCCTGCCAGGTGATGTCCTGGTTGCTGCGCAGGTTCCACAGCCGCAGCTGCTCGATCACGATTCCCGCGTGCCAGCCCAGCAGGACCGTGCCGGTGTAGGCGCAGGCCTGGGCCAGGACTAGGGTCCACGCCGCGAGGATGGGGTTGAGGATCTTCTTCTTCTTGCCGTTGCGCCACCGCAGGACGCGGATGCCCAGCACGAGGGTGAGCACCACGATCACGCCCATAGTCAGCAGCCCGGTGAGCGGCAGGACGGGGGTGGCCAGGCTGTAGCGGCCGGCCATCACGGTGGCGAACCAGCCCGCCACGGCCAGGACCACAGCAATTGCCAGCAGGAGCAGGGGGTTGGTCAGCTTCACGGCCGGTCCACCGTATCGGGGACGCCGGCGGCGTCCGCGCCTGTGACGTCCGCGGGGGCCGGGGGCCGGAAGCCGTCAAACGGTGCGAGGTCGGCGAAATCGTCGGCTTTGGCGGCGAGCTCGCCCACGCGTTGGCCGTTGAGCTCCGCCGCGGGATCGATCAGTGACCACGGGTAGAGCACGAACGCCCGTTTCGCGGCCCGGGGGTGCGGCAGGGTGAGTTCGGGGTCGGAACTCACCACGTCGCCGTAGGTGATGATGTCCACGTCCAGGGTCCGCGGTCCCCACCGGACCTCACGCACCCGCAGGTGCTTCTGTTCCACGTCGTGGCAGTGCCGCAGCAGTTCGCGCGGCGGCAGGGACGTCTCGACCGCAATCACCATGTTGAGGAAGTCGGGCTGGTCCGCCGGGCCGCCCACGGCCTTCGTCTGGACGATCGGCGAGATGGCCAGGAGGCGCACTTCCGGCGGGTCGACGAGATCGGCGACGGCGGCGGACAGCGTGTCGCTGCGCTCCCCCAGGTTGCTGCCGAGCGCGATCACCGCGCGGGTGTAGAGCGGGCTCATGTCCGTCTCCTATGCACGCTGACGGAGACATCGCCGAACTCTACCTCGATCGGGGCCTTCGGCTTGTGCACGGTGATATCCACGGCGGCCACGGGGAATTTCTGCAGGACATCGTCGGCAATCCGCACGGCCAGTGCCTCGATCAGGTTCAGCGGCTCTCCCGTGATCCAGTCCCGGATGCAGCCGGCGACTTCGCCGTAATGTGCGGTGTCCAGGACGTCGTCCGACGCTGCAGCCTTGCTGAAGTCAAGGTGCAGCACCGCGTCGACGACGAACGGCTGGCCGTCGCGGCGCTCGAAGTCGAACACTCCATGATGGCCGACGGCGGTGACGCCGCGCAGCGTGATCTGGTCCATGACGCCGGCCGGATCAGTTGGTGCCGGCGGCGGCCGGTGCCGGGGGTGCCATGCGGGCGGCGACCTTGACGGCGTCCAGGCTCGGGCCGACGTCGTGCACCCGCACCGCCCAGGCGCCGCGGAAGGCGCTGATGGCGGTCATGGCGGCGGTGGCGGCATCGCGTTCAACCGGCTGGGCGGCCTTGCCGGCCACGGTCAGGAGGCTGCCGAGGAAGCGCTTGCGGGAGCCGGCCACGAGGACCTTGTGGCCCATGGCCTGCAGGACGTCCAGGCGCTGCAGGAGTTCCCAGTTCTGGACGTCGTTCTTGGCGAAGCCCAGCCCCGGGTCCACGATGATCTGTTCCGGGCTGACGCCTGCGGCGTAGAGCTTGTCGCGGACGCCGGCGAGTTCGGCGACGACGTCCCGGGCGACGTCATCGTAGTCGGTGAGGTCATTCATGGTGCTGGCGTCGCCGCGGCGGTGCGTCAGGATATAGGGCGCCTTGGTCCGGGCGGCCAGTTCAGCCATTTCCGGTTCGATAGTCAGGCCGGAGACGTCGTTGATGATCGCGGCGCCGGCTTTCAGGGCGGCGGCCGCCGTCGCGGCGTGGGTGGTGTCGATGCTGACCAGGGCGCCGGCCTTGACCAGGGCCTCGATAACCGGCAGCACGCGGCGTTGTTCCTCGTCCACGCCGACCGCCGTGGCGCCCGGACGGGTTGATTCGCCGCCGACGTCGATGATGTCCGCCCCGGCGTAGAACATCCGCAGGCCCGCCGCGATCGCGGTGTCCGGCGTCGCGTAGTCGCCGCCGTCGCTGAAGGAATCGGGGGTGACGTTCAGGATTCCCATGACGAGTGTCCGGTCCGCGGGCAGGTCCTGGAACTTCGCTGCCGGGCGCGGTTTGCGCAGGATGGGCAGGGGCGAGGTTGCGGGGCCGGTCCCTGGGGCTGCAGCTAGGGAGTCCATAGTCTGTTTACTTACCTTCCGAGTATGAGGCTCATGGCTTCGGCGCGGGTGGCCGGGTCGTGCAGTTGCCCGCGCACTGCGCTGGTGACGGTCTTGGCGCCGGGCTTGCGGATGCCCCGCATGGACATGCACAGGTGCTCGCATTCGACGACGACGATCGCGCCGCGCGGTTTGAGGTGGGTGACGAGGGCTTCGACGATCTGGGTGGTCAGGCGTTCCTGGACCTGCGGGCGCCGGGCGAACATGTCCACCACGCGGGCCAGCTTGCTCAGTCCCGTGACCTTGCCGTCGTGCGAGGGGATGTAGCCCACATGCGCCACCCCGTGGAACGGCACCAGGTGGTGCTCGCAGGTGGAGTAGAACGGGATGTCCTTGACCAGTACGAGTTCCTCGTGGTCGAGGTCGAACGTGGTGGCCAGGATCTCCGCGGGGTCGTGGTGCAGGCCGGCGAACATTTCGGCATAGGCCTTGGCCACCCGCTTCGGGGTGTCCAGGAGTCCCCCGCGGTCCGGGTCCTCGCCGATGGCCAGCAGGATTTCCCGCACGGCCGCCTCGATCCGGGGGCGGTCCACTTGGGTGCTTGGATGCTGGGCTTCCCCGTCCCCCGCCGAAGGGGCAGCGGGGGCGGGAACGTCGTCGTCGAAGTTAGAAGTCACAGAAGAAGCCTAGCTGGGAAGGCCGTCAGTCCCGATATCGGTAACGCCGCCGGCTCCTCCTTCGAAGGACTCCTGTCCGGGGACACCCTGGGCGTGCGGCGGCCGGGCGTCCAGCGGCTCTTCGAGCCGTGCCTGGGTCGCTTCCTCCTGCGCTTCGCGTTCGGCCTTCTCCCGGCGGGATTCCACCGGGCCGGCGGACAGGATCGGGCGGGTCTCCTTGGAGAGCCAGACCTCGCGGAAATCACGCTTGCGGATGTTGGTGAAGACCTGGGCGATTTCGGCCTGGTTCAAGGTTTCGCGTTCCAGCAGTTCCAGCGCCAGCTGGTCCAGGACGTCCCGGTTTTCGGTCAGGATGGCGTAGGCCTCGTCATGGGCGCCCTCGATGAGGCGCCGGACCTCCTCGTCGACGATGTAGGCGATCTGGTCGGAGTAGTTGCGCTCGTGGCCGGCGTCGCGGCCCAGGAAGGGCTCGCCGCCGCCCTGGCCGAGGCGCACCGCGCCGACGCGTTCGCTCATGCCGAACTCGGTGACCATCTTGCGGGCGATCCCGGTGGCCTTCTCGATGTCGTTGGACGCGCCGGTGGACGGGTCGTGGAAGACGAGTTCCTCGGCCACCCGGCCGCCCATGGCGTAGGCCATCTGGTCGAGCAGCTCATTGCGGGTGATGGAATACTTGTCGTTTTCCGGGACCACCATGGTGTAGCCCAGGGCCCGGCCGCGGGGCAGGATGGTGATCTTGGTGACCGGGGCGGAGTTCCGCAGGGCCGCCGCGACGAGGGCGTGGCCGCCTTCGTGGTAGGCGGTGACTTTGCGCTCGTGTTCCTTCATGACCCGGCTGCGCTTCTGCGGGCCTGCCATGACGCGGTCGATCGCCTCGTCCAGCGCGCGGTCATCGATCAGGTTGGCGTTGGAGCGCGCCGTCAGCAGCGCGGCCTCGTTCAGGACGTTGGCGAGGTCCGCGCCCGTGTAACCCGGGGTCTTCTTGGCGACGGCCTTGAGGTCGACGCCGGGCGCCATCGGCTTGCCCTTGGCGTGCACCTGCAGGATCTGGTCGCGGCCGATCAGGTCGGGGGCCTCGACGGAGATCTGCCGGTCGAAGCGGCCCGGCCGCAGCAGGGCGGGGTCCAGGACGTCGGGCCGGTTGGTGGCGGCAATCAGGATGACGTTGGTCTTGACGTCGAAGCCGTCCATTTCAACCAGCAGTTGGTTGAGGGTCTGCTCGCGCTCGTCGTTGCCGCCGCCGATTCCGGCACCGCGGTGCCGGCCGACGGCGTCGATCTCATCGACGAAGATGATGGCCGGTGCGTTGGACTTGGCCTGTTCGAACAGGTCGCGGACACGGGAGGCGCCCACACCGACGAACATTTCCACGAAATCGGACCCGGAGATGGAGAAGAAGGGCACGCCGGCCTCGCCGGCGACGGCGCGGGCCAGGAGGGTCTTGCCGGTGCCCGGAGGGCCGTAGAGCAGCACGCCCTTGGGGATCTTGGCGCCCACGGCCTGGAACTTGGCCGGCTCCTGCAGGAATTCCTTGATCTCCTCAAGTTCCTCGACTGCCTCATCGGCGCCGGCGACATCGCTGAAGGTCACCTGGGGCATGTCCTTGTTGACGAGCTTCGCCTTGGACTTGCCGAACTGCATGACCTTGGACCCGCCGCCCTGCATCCGGGAAAGCAGGAACCAGAACAGGACACCAAGGAGCAGCACGGGCACCAGCAGGGAGAAGAGCCCCGAGAACCAGTTGTTCTCGATCGGCTGGTCCGTGAAACCGCCCGACGGCTTGGCATCCGTGACCGCCTTGACGACGTCCTGGGCACGGGCGTTGACGAAGTAGAACTGGACGTTCTTGCCCTTGTCCTGCCCGTCGACCTGCAGGTTGTCCTTCAGGACCAGGTCCACGCGGTTCTCGGCGTCGAAAATCTTGGCCTGTTCAACCTTGCCGGCGGAATTCAGCAGTTCAAGGCCTTTGTCGGTGTCAATCCGGCTTGCGCCGCCCGGCGCCAGAGTGGCGAAGGCAAGCAGCAGCATGGCCACCACGACGACAATCCAGATGCCCGGGCCCTTGAAGAAACTCTTAGCTTTCATCTGTTCGGGGCTGGCCCCGTCCCTCCTGGTAGTGCTGCACGGCGACCGTTCTGCGCGCGTGTGGTGCTGCATCAGGTTCTAGCTATACACCGTCGCACTAACTCACGCACGGTGAAGTGCAAAAGTTCCCTGTGGGCGTAGCGGGACGCGGCGCCCCGCCGCCCGGTCCCGGGCGGGGGCGTCTCCGCGTGAACGATCTATTCGTATACGTGCGGCGCCAGGGTGCCGACGAAGTCCAGATTGCGGTACTTCTCGGCGTAGTCCAGGCCGTAGCCGACGACGAACTCGTTGGGAATGTCATAGCCGACGTACTTGACGTCGATCTTGACCTTCGCGGCCGTCGGCTTGCGGAACGCGGTGCAGATTTCCACCGAAGCGGTGCCGCGGGATTCCAGGTTGGTCTTGAGCCAGGAGAGCGTGAGGCCGGAGTCGATGATGTCCTCGACAATCAGGACGTCTTTGCCCATGAGGTCGGTGTCGAGGTCCTTCAGGATGCGGACCACACCGGAGGACTGGGTGCCGGAGCCGTACGAGGACACGGCCATCCAGTCCATGGAGACGTGGCTGTGCAGTGCGCGGGCGAGGTCTGCCATGACCATCACGGCGCCCTTGAGCACGCCGACGATCAGCAGATCGCGGCCCTCGTAGTCCTTGTCGATCTGCGCCGCGAGTTCGGTGATCCGTTGCTGGATCTGTTCCTTGGTGTAGAGAACGTGCTTGAGGTCTGCCTGGACGTCGTTTGAATCCACCAATGGCTCCTGTGTAGATGCGGGGTGCGACTATTTTCGGGGCGGCTGTTGAGGCCGGAATACAAGCTTCCCACAGCGGGCGGGTTCCCGGGGAACGCCGCCGGCGGCGGACGGCTGCTCCGCCAGGAGCTGCGAGAGCGAGAGCCGATAGACGCTGACCGAGCCGGGAAGCTCCACCGGGCCGGCCGATCCCCGCCGGCGCAGCAGCGCTTCGGCGGCAAGCAGGCGCTGGTAGCTGGGCTGTTGACCGCCGACGGCGGCGGCGGCCTTGGCGATCACCCGGAACCTCACGGCCGGGGCCAGGTCCCGCAGCGCCGCCTCCGGAAGGCTGATTTCCTCCCCGTCCTGCTCCTGCAGCCGGTCAAAGGTGTCGTTTGCCACGTCCTCCAGGTAGTCGGCGTCGAGCTGCAGGATCGCGGCCGTGCGGGCGAGGGATTCGGCGACGCCGGGGCCGAGCTTGTCTTCCAGCAGGGGCAGCACCTCAACCCGGGTCCGGGAGCGGGCGTAGGCGGGATCCGTGTTGGACGGGTCGTGCCAGGGTTCCAAGCCCTCCGCCTGGCAGATCTCCAGGGTGTCCGCGCGCCGCAGGCCCAGGAAGGGGCGCAGGAGCCGGCCCCGGGAGGGCCGCATCCCGGCGAGGGACCGGGTGCCGGAGCCCCGCGCCAGGCCAAGCAGCACTTGCTCGGCTTGGTCATCGAGGGTGTGGCCGAGCAGGATCACGCCGGCGCCGGCCTCGTCCGCGGCGGCGTCGAGGGCCGCGTGGCGGGCGTCCCGGGCGGCCGCCTCCGGGCCCATGCCGGTGGCGGAGACGTCGACTGTGCGGATCTGCACGGGAGAGAGCCCGAGGTCCTCGAGGGTCCGGGCGGTGGTTGCGGCGACCGCGGCCGAGCCGGGCTGGAGCTGGTGGTCCACCACGACGGCGCCCACGGACACGGGGTGGCCGTCGACATGGCCCCGGCGGCCGAAGTGGGCGGCGACGGCCGCGAGGGCCAGCGAGTCAGGGCCTCCGCTGCAGGCGACCAGGACACGTTCCGGGTAGCCGGCGGCGCCAAGCGCGTCCTGCAGCATTTTCCGCGCGGTGCCGACCACGGGCGCCAGGCGGCGGGGCCGGCGTCGGCCGCTGGACACCGACGACGAACCGGCGGGGTTACGGGCTGTCATGGCCGCTAGAGGCCCATCCGGTCGAGCCAGAGCTTGGAGTCGTGGATCTCGGCTTCGGTGGGGAGCCGGTCAGCGGACTCCCAGACTTTGTTGAAACCTTCCATGCCGACGGCGTCCACTACTTCCCGGACGAATTTGGAGCCGTCACTGTACTGGCGCATCTTCGCGTCGAGGCCGAGCAGGCTGCGGACGAATTTTTCGATCATGCCGCGATCCTTGCCGCGGGCGTTGAAGCGCTGCCGGATGGTCTTCACCGAGGGAACGATGCTGGCGTCCACGGCGTCCATGACCACGTTGGCATGGCCCTCGAGCAGGCTCATGAGCGCGGTCAGGCGGGACAGGGCGGCCTGTTCCTCCGGGTTCTGGAGCAGGTCCAGGATGGCGCCCCTGCCGGGGGCGGCGCCGGGTGCGGCGCGGTCCTTCAATGACTTCGCGGCCGCGGAGGCCCGTTCCATCAGGGAATCGACGTTGCCGAGCAGCTGGCCGCTGAGGTTTTCGATCTCGTCCAGCATGTGGTGCCGGAGCCACGGGGCGGCGGCGAACTGCACCCGGTGGGTCTGTTCGTGGAGGCAGACCCAGAGCCGGAAGTCGGCAGGGGTGACGTTCAGTTCACGTTCCACGGAGATGATGTTCGGCGCCACGAGCAGCAGGCGGCCGGCAGCGGGGGCCGTGGAGTTCTCGGCGAGCGCGGAGAAGGGATCGTACTGGCCCAGGACCTTGCTGGAGAGAAACGCAAGGATGGCGCCGAGCTGGCTGCCGGTGATGGCACCGCTGACGCTCGCGGCTCCGGGGTTGAGGGTGCCGCGGCCCTCGAGCATCTTTTCCATGGCGGGCCCGAGCATGACGGCGAAGCTCTGCGTGTTGGCCTTGGCCCAGGAGGCGCGGTCCACCACCAGGACCTCGGAATCGCGCAGGTCCCGGGCGGCGTCGAGGCCGGTGATGTCGTGGACGTGCGGCACGGAAATGTCCGCCATGAGCCGCAGGTTCTCAACGGCGGCGCCGATCTCGGCAGCGCTCAGGACGGGACCGGCCGGTGTCAGGCGCGCGGCCGTCGAGGCGGCAAGCTCCCAGTTGATCAGATCCTGGGCCTGGACCGGCGTGCCGCCTGAGGTCGTGCCGTACGGCTTGCTGTCTGTCTTGCCTGTGTTTGTCTTGCCCGTGTTTGTCTTGCCTGAGTATGTCTTGCCTGATGTCTCGCTCGCAGAGGACTCCATGGGGTCCATCAGATCACAGGGCCCCGACAATCCGCCTTAATTTTCGCTGACCGGCGAACCGGCCGGCGAACCCGAGAGTTGAATCGGCCGGGCGCAGGTTCAGGGCGGCACTCCGCCGGTCAGCGGCAGCCGCAGCCGGCCAGGACGGAGGCGGAGCGGTCCGGGGCGGCCTTGTTCGCGGCGCCGGGGGTCAGCCCGTTGCCCACGAAGGAGAAGACCAGCAGCCGGCCGTCGGCGTCCACGACGTACCCGCTGAGCGCTATGACCGTGTTCAACGTGCCTGTTTTGGCGCGCACCAGCCCCGCCCCGGCGGCCGTCGCGGCGTCCGTGTACCGGTCCCCCAGGGTGCCGGTGAGCCCGGCGACCGGGAAACCGGCGAGGGCGGCGCGCAGCCTGGTGTCCGAGCCGGAGGTCATGGCCCGGACCACGTCCGTGAGTTGCCGGGCCGAGACCTGGTCGGCCGGGGCCAGGCCGGAGACATCCGCGGCCCGGAGGGCATCCGTGGAAACGCCCAGGTCCTTGACCTGCTGCAGCACAGCGGCGATGGCGTCGTCGCCGCTGCCGGGCCGGCCGGCGCCGAGGGCGGTCATCCGTCCCATCACCTCGGCGAGGTAGTTATCCGAAGTCTGCAGCATGAGGTCCACCTGCTGCCCCACCGTGGCGGACTGGACCTCGGCCAGGACTTTCGCGTGGGCACTGTCCGGCGTGGCACCGGCCTGAACGCGGGCGACGCCCGGTGCCACGGTCAGCCCCGCGGACGCGGCAGCCGCCGTGAGCCGGGCGGCGAAGGCCTCGGCGGCGGTCATGGCGGCGTCCTGCGGGCGGGGTCCGGTGGTTTTGGCCGGATCGAACCGGGCCGAGTTCAGTGCCAGCGGATACACCGGGGCCATTTCGCCGGCGGCGACGTCCTCGGGACTCCAGGCCTGTCGGAGCGGCGGTCCGGTGAAGAGGGAGTCATCGAGCAGGACGCGCACGGTGCCCGTGGCTGCGCTGCCAGCGGCACCGTCCTGGAGTGCCCGGACGGTGGCCTGGGCGAGCGTGGCCAGCCCGGCACGGCCCAGGACCGCCCCGGGATCGGATTCGCCCGTACCCAGGAGCACGTCTCCGCCGCCGGTTAGCACCACCGACCCGGGCGTGGGTCCCGCCAAGACCCGCGTGCTGAAGCGGTGGTCGGGGCCCATGACGCGCAGGGCCGCGCCGGCTGTGAGGAGCTTCATATTCGACGCCGGAATGCGGGCCTCGTCGGCGGACCGGTCAAAGAGCACCTGCCCCGTGGTGGCGTCCTGGACGATCCCGGTGAAGGTGCCGCCGCCGTCGGTCTTCAGGGTCTCGTTGAGCCTGTCCGCGAGGGCGGCGCCGGCGGGAACGGGTGCGGTATCAGTGAGGGGACCGATCCCGTCTGATCCGTTGGGATCGCTCAGTGTGGCGGGAACCTGCTGCCAGGGCGGGGCTGCCCGGGATGCGCCCGGGGACCGGTCCGGGCCGAGGAAAGCCGGGGCGACGGCGATGCCGGCCGGCAGTGCCACGGCCGTTACCAGGAGGGTCTGGAGCAGCAGTACGAGGATCCCCCGACGCCTGCCGGGCACCGGCCTGGTGCCCTCGGGGCTGGTTCTCGGTTTCATGCTTCTGCTGGTCCTTATAGTCCTGAAATGTCCCCACTAGTTCCTGAAACCAGCGCCTCTCGCTATATCCTCAATAGTAGTCGGCGGCACCGACAGCCTTTATGCACGTGCCGCGCACCCCCTGAAGTCGTCAAGGAGCATTCCATGAAGCATGACGTGACTATCGAGATCCCCAAGGGATCGCGCGTCAAGTACGAAGTCGACCACGAGACCGGCCGCGTCCGCCTGGACCGCGTCCTTTTCACGTCGATGCAGTACCCCACCCACTACGGTTTCTTCGAGAACACCCTGGGCGAGGACGGAGATCCGCTGGATGCGCTGGTGCTCCTGCAGGACTTCGACCTCTACCCCGGCGTAATCGTCGAGTCCCGCCCGATCGGCGTCTTCAACATGACCGACGACGGCGGCGGCGACGCCAAGGTCCTCTGCGTGCCGACCGATGCGCGCTTTGACCACATCAAGGAAATCAGCGACGTCAGCGAGTTCCTGATCAGGGAAATCGAGCACTTCTTCACCCGCTACAAGGACCTGGAGCCGGGCAAGTGGGTCAAGGCCGAGGGCTGGGGCGACCGCGCCGCCGCCGAGGCCGAGCTCGAGGCCTCCATCAAGCGCTACGTTCCGGCTGCCGGACACTAGTCGTTTCCGCCCTGCAACGCGGGGTCACGTACTGCCGTTCCGGAGCTCCGGAACGGGCGGTGCGTGACCCCGCGTTCTTTCATGGCGTGCGGGCACACCGGTGAGGACCCTCGGCGTCGACCTCGCTGCGGCCGCGAAGAAGACGGCCGTGGCCGTCATCGAATGGGCCGACGGCGCGGCACACCTGGCGCATCTGTCCCTGGACGTCGGCGACGAAGAGATCGTCGGGCTCTTCGGCAGCAGCGATATGACCGGGATTGACTGCCCCCTGGGCTGGCCCGACGCCTTTCTTCCCTTCCTTGCGGGGCACCTGACTTTCGACGCCGGGCCGGTGCTCGGCTACGACGGGATCGAGGGCCGTCGTCTGCTCGCCTACCGGGACACCGACCGGTTCGTCACGGCCAGAACCGGTCTGATTCCGCTCAGCGTGTCCGCCGACCGATTGGCCCACCCGGCCATGCGGTGCGCCGTGATCCAGGCCAAGATCGCCCGGGACGCGGGGCCGCAGGCCCGGGACGGCTCCGGTCGCCTCGCCGAGGTTTACCCCGCGGCATCCCTGAAACTCTGGGGGATCCAGGCCCGCGGTTACAAGGGACGCGGGGCCCCGGAAGCGGAAAAGCTGTCCTCGGCGCTGGCGGACCTGGCCCTGAAAGCCCCGTGGCTGGACCTGGCGGGGTACAGGGATGACGTTGCCGCCTCCGATGACATGTTTGATGCCGTCATCGCCTCGCTGACGGCACGGGCCGTCAGCCTGGGGCAAACACTGCGCCCCGGGTCCGGCGATGCCGCGCCAGCCGTCAGCGAGGGGTGGATCCACCTGCCGTCCGGGCAGCTTTCCGGGCTCGCGGGCGGCTAGCCGCCTCCGTTACGGCCCCGGCACGGCGGCCCTGCCGCCAACTTGCCCCCGAACTGCCACCGGGTAGTGTGTGATCCAGAATGTTCACGCTGACCATCAATCAAACCGACAGCCGGCGCGACGGCGACCGCGTGCCGCAGCTCCTGAAGGACCTGCGGCACATCCCGGCGCGCCTTGATTTCGACCGCTCCGTGGAGGACGAGGTCCAGGGCATCGTGGACTGTCCGCATCAGGCGGTGGAGGCGGCCATGATCGCCCTGCGCAGCGGCAGCTGGTATGTGGGCATCGGGGTGGGCCCGGTGAACGAACCCCTGCCGAACCAGATCAAGGACGCCTCCGGCCACGGGCTGATCTATGCCCGGCGCGCCGTGGACCGCCTGCGGAACGGCAAGGACCGCATCCGGGTGGCCGTGGAGGGCCCGCTGGCGGACGTCGCAGCGGAGGCCGAAGCCGTGCTGCGCCTCCTGGGCCACATTGTGCACGACCGCAGCCACGCTGAATGGCGGGTCCTGGATCTGCTCACTCCCGGAGTCCGCGGCCAGCAGAAGGCCGTCGCCGAGGAACTCGGGATCACCACGCAGGCCGTCAGCAAGGCCGTGGCCCGGTCCCAGTGGAACGAAGAACACGCGGCACGTCCCGCGGCGGCCCGGCTCCTGGGCCTCATCCTCGACGTCCGCTAGCCCGACATCCGCAGGCCGGCACAGGCCGGGCTTCCGGACCGCCCGGCCGGGCGTCTAAAGGAGGCTGCGCAGCACGTGCGCGGCGCCGTCGTCGTAAACCGACTTCGTCACCTCATCGGCCGCGGCAATCACTTCCACCGGGGCCTGCCCCATGGCCACGCCGCGGCGCGCCCAGGTCAGCATCTCGATGTCGTTGCGGCCGTCGCCGACGGCGATTGTGCGGTGTGCTTCAATGCTGAGCCGGCCGCGGAGGTGCTCCAGCGCGCTGGCCTTCGTGACGCCGGCGGCGGCAATGTCCAGCCACGCCGTCCAGCCCACCGAATAGGTCACGCCCGCAAGCCCGATGTGGCGGATCGCGGCGTTGAACTCCTCCGGGGTGTTCTCCGAGCTGAAGACCACCACGCGGACGGCGGTTGCCTCCAGCATGGTCTGGAAGTCGACGCCGACCGCCTCGACGCCGAAGCTGGCATCCTGGAAGCGTTCGGTGGACAGGAAGTTGCCGGACTCGTCCTCAAGGGCGTACTTGGCCGAGGGCAGCCGCTTGCGCAGGGCGCGGAGGGCCGGACCGGGGTCGAAGGTTGCCTTGTGGATGACCTCGTAGCCGTCGGATAGTCCGGAGTCGACGCGCAGGATCACGCCGCCGTTGGAGCAGACCGCGTAACCGTCCTCGATCCCGATGTGCTCGATGACCGGCAGCGTGGCGTTGAGGGAGCGGCCCGTGGCGATCGTGACGTGGTGGCCTGCGGCCACGACGGCCTGGGCGGCCTCGCGGACCGGGACCGACATGTGGCCGTCGTGGTCCACCAGGGTGCCGTCGACGTCCAGGGCGACCATCATCTTGTCGCCGGGGCTCTTCGGGGCCGTGTTGTTCCGGGCCCCGGTGTTCTGCATGTTGTTCTCGTGTGTGGTGCGCCGGTCATCGTTGCCGGCGACTGAGGATTCAGTCATGGTTGTCATCTCATAAGTAGAGCAGAGACCCCCGACTGCCGCTAGGACTCAGGCCACAGCAGGGCGTGAATTTGCGGTAAACACCCACAGCCTGTCCACAGTGTGAATGTTTACCCGGCGGCGGGCGGGGGCCCGGCTGGTAGTTAGGGGTCGGTGGTTAGAGAACGGGGAAGACCGTCATGCCGCCGAGGTACTTCTGCAGGGCGGCGGGGACGTTGACGGAGCCGTCAGGGTTCTGGTGGTGTTCCAGGATGGCGACGATCCAGCGCGTGGTGGCCAGGGTTCCGTTGAGCGTGGCCACGGCCCGGGTGCCCTTGGGCGCACCGTCCTCGTTCAGGACACGCTCGCGGATATTCAGTCGGCGGGCCTGGAAGGTGGTGCAGTTGGACGTCGAGGTCAGTTCCCGGTACGCGCCCTGGGTGGGGACCCAGGCTTCGCAGTCGTACTTCCGCGCCGCGGAATTGCCCAGGTCCCCGGCAGCGGTGTCAATCACGCGGTACGGGAGCTCGCACTTGGCCAGCATTTCCTCTTCCCACGCCAGAAGGCGGGCGTGCTCGGCAGCGGCCTCTTCGACCGTGGTGTAGATGAACATTTCCACCTTGTTGAACTGGTGGACCCGGATAATGCCGCGGGTGTCTTTGCCGTGCGAGCCGGCCTCGCGGCGGTAGCAGGAGCTCTGGCCCGCGTACCGGATGGGACCGTCCGACAGGTCCAGGATCTCGTCGGCGTGGTAGCCGGCGAGGGCCACTTCGGAGGTGCCCACAAGGTAGAGGTCGTCTTCGGCGAGACGGTAGATCTCGGCGTCGTGCTTGACGTCAAAGCCGGTGCCCTGCATGGTTTCCGGGCGGACCAGGGTGGGCGTGATCATGGGGATGAACCCGGCCTCGATCGCCTGGTCCATGGCCATCTGGAGCAGCGCCATTTCAAGCCGGGCGCCGACGCCGCGCAGGAAGTAGAAGCGTGAACCGGACACCTTCGCCCCGCGCTCCATGTCGATGGCCCCGATCAGCTCGCCGATCTCCAGGTGGTCCCGGGGCTCGAAGTCGGGGAATTCGCGCGGCGTGCCGACGGTCTTGACAACGATGTAGTCGTCCTCGCCGCCGGCCGGGACGCCGTCCTCGATGAGGTTGGGGATGGTGCGGAGCAGTTCCTCCTGGGCGGCCTGGGCGACATCGGCCTCGGCCGATGCGGCCTTGACGGAGGCGGCAAGGACCTTGACCTCGGCGAGGAGGGCCTGCTTTTCCTCGCCCTTGGCCTGCGCAACCTTCTTGCCGAACACATTCTGTTCGGCCCGCAGGTTTTCGAACCGGATCAGCGCCGCGCGCCTGGCCGAATCCGCGGCGATGATCGCGTCCACCGCGGATTCGTCGGCGCCGCGGGCGCGCTGGCTGGCACGGAACTTGTCCGGGTTGTCGCTGAGGTCTTTTACGTCGATCACCAGACAAGAGTATCCAATCCGGTCGGCGTTACCGGGCAGGCAGGTCACGGGGCGCTGGCGGGATACTGTTGGATCACAATGCGCGACTGGCTGTTCTACCTCGTCATCGCTGGGGTCGTGGCGTTTGCCGCCTCCAGTTGGTGGGGGGTGCGTCGGCTGAGGGCCAAGCACACCCGCAGTGCCGTGTGGGAGCAAACCCACAGCCCGGACCTTGGGCGGCAGAAGGTTGCCGTGGTCCTGAATCCCATCAAGGCGAGGTCGGCAGAGGCGCGGGCACTCATTGAGGCGGCGTGCGCCGAGGCCGGCTGGGAGCCGCCCGGCATCTTTGAAACCACCGCCGAGGACCCTGGATTCTCGCAGGCCCGGGCGGCGGTGGCCAGCGGGGCCGACGTCGTCCTCGCCTGCGGCGGGGACGGGACCGTGCGCGTCGTGGCCGAGGTCCTTGCCGGGACAGACACCGCCATGGGCCTGATTCCGCTCGGCACCGGGAACCTCCTGGCCCGAAACGTGCATCTGGAGGTCAACGACCTCCAGGGCAACGTGGCGGCGGCCCTGTTCGGTCACCAGCGGTTCATCGATACGGCGCGGATGACCGTGGAGAATGTGCGGACCGGGGAGTCAGCGGAGCACACTTTCCTGGTGATCGCGGGCATGGGCATGGACGCCGAAGTGGTCAGTGATACCAATGACGGCTTGAAGAAGGCCGTGGGCTGGCTGGCGTATACGGAAGCCGGGGTGCGGCACCTCCCGGGGCGCCGCAAGAAGGTCTCGATTGCGCTGGATGACCAGCCTGAGCAGTCGCGGAAGATCCGCAGCGTGTTGTTCGCGAACTGCGGCCTGATTCCCGGGGGAATCGATTTTATCCCGCAGGCCATGATCGATGACGGGATGCTCGACGTCGTGGTGATGAGCCCGCGCAGTGCAATCGGCTGGCTGGCGATGTACACAAAGATCGTGCTGAAGCACAAGAAGGATCTGCCGGTCATGACGTATTACCGTTCCGGCAAGATCACCATCCGGTGCTCCGAACCCATGCCTACCCAGATCGACGGCGATCCTTCCGGCGAGGCCACGACGGTCACCGTCCAGGTGGCCCCCGGATCCCTGCTGGTCCGGGTCAAGGACGGGGCGGGAGGCGACTAGGCCCCCGCCGGTTAGTCTGACGGCGGCTACTCTGAGGGGGACTAGGCGCTGGCGGCCTTCTTGGCGTCTGCGGCTTTCTTCGCATCTGCTGCAGCTTTGGCGGCCCTGGCCTCGGACTGCTCGCGGATCATTGCCTGCTCCTCTTCAAAGCGCAGACGGTCCGCGCGGTCGGCGTCGTCGCCGTCCCAGTCCTGGTTGTCAGCTGTCGGCTTGGGATTAACAATCATTCCCTGGCCGTCATTGTCTGTGCTGGTTCCTGACATGACCCGCTCCCTCCGGTAGAGGACTTCCCCAATATGGATCAGGCAAGCATACGCACAGTTGGGAAGCGGTGGAAGTGCACCAGAAGGCATTTGCCTACGCTCTGGGCGAAGCCCCCGGCGTATATTCCGTCACGGCAGATGCGCCACTCAGTATGTCTCCGACCCACGCATGCGCGGCCCGGAATGCTTGATCCGAGGTATGCGGCGCCACGATGCTGCGGTGGCCGTCCGCACGCTGGTAGGAACCGAGGAAGCGAGTGGCCGGGCTGATGCGGTGGAGACCCGCGAGCGCGTCCGCTACCCGGGCATCGGCCACGTGGCCGTCGGCATCAATGCTGAAGAAGTAATGGCCCAGATACTGCCCGGTGGGGCGGGATTCGATCCGGCTCAGGTTGACACCGCGGGTGGCGAACTGGTCCAGGATCTCCATCAGCGCACCGGGCCGGTCCTCGGGCAGCGGGACCACCACCGTGGTCTTGTCCGCTCCGGTGCGGGCGGGCAGTTCGCCCGGGCGGCCCACCAGCACGAACCGGGTGACGGCGCCGGGGTTGTCGCCGATGTTTTCGGCAAGAACGGACAGGCCCGGCTGCTCGTGGGCCACGATCGGGGCGCAGATCGCGGCGTCGTAGTGGGCGCCGTCCGCGTCCAGCAGGCCCATGGCGGCCGCGGCGGTGGAAGAGCCGGGGATGTATTCCGCATTGGGAATATTGGCGTCCACCCAGAGCCGGCACTGGGCCCAGGCATGGCCGTGGGTGGAGACGCGCCGGATGTCCCCGATCTCCACGCCCGGCCTGGCCACGAGGACGAAGCTGATGGGCACCAGGGCCTCCCGGAGGATCCTGAGTTCCTTGCCGGTGGCGATGGCGTCGAGGGTCGCAGTGACGCCGCCCTCGACGGAGTTTTCGATCGGCACCATGGCCGCATCGGCAGAGCCATCCCGCACTTTGTCCAGCGCCGTGTTCACATTCGAGGACGGAATGCGGATGGCGTGCGCCGCGTCCGGAACCTGCATCAAGGCCGCCTCGGTGAAGGTGCCCTCGGGGCCGAGGAATGTGTACGTGACGGTTGGTGCGGGCATCGGCTTTTCCTTCTTCGGTTACAGGATGACTGGCTTGAGGCCGTTGTCGGACACGAGCGGCATGCCGGTCTCAACCCACTGGTCCATGCCACCGGCCACGTTCAGCGCGGAATACCCCATGCCGACGAGCCACTGGGCGGCCCGGTGGGAGCGGCCGCCCGTACGGCAAATGACATAGACGTCCTCGTCCGGGTCGAGCTCCTCGAGCCGGGCCGGCAGCTGGTCCAGGGGAATGTGCAGGGCGCCCTCGGCGTGGCCCGCGACCCATTCATAGTCCTCGCGGACATCAAGGATCTTGGCATCATCGGGGATGCCAGACACGCTGACGGTGTGGAAGTCGCTCATGTTCGCCCTTTCCGCAGATTTCAAGGTCCGTTCCCAGCGTATCCCCCGCCGCTGGAAGAGCGCCCCCGCAGGCGGCAGGTTACGCTTCTGGAGAGCGCAAAGGAGACCTCATGGCTGCCAAACACCCCGCGGAGCGGTCTGTCCGCGGTTCCCGCCGCGGGACATGCCCTCCCCTCGCTGCCAGGGTTGGGCATAATGCCACAGTGCCCGCCCGCAGTCCCCAGCAATGGACATGTCCTCCCCTCGCCATGACGGCGGGCCATGTTCCCAGTCCCGCCCTCCCCTTCCAATGGACATGTCCTCCCCTCACCGGGGCCTCCGCAGGGCACACCATGCCTGCCGAACGATTCCGGGACGGCCTGGAGCCCCGTTTCCTTGGCTGAAATCCACGAGCTCTCTGCTGTTCAACTCCGGGATGCACTCCGTTCCGGGGAACTCTCCGCCCGCCAGGCCACCGATCATTTCCTGGACCGAATCGAAGCCCAAAACGCGCGCCTCGGGGCTTTCATCACCGTCACCGCCGACCAGGCCCGGAAGGATGCCGCAGCCGCAGACCAGGTCCATGCCCTCCGAAGCCATGACCCGAGCGACGGCGGCCTGCCGCCGCTGCACGGCATGCCGCTCGCATTCAAGGACCTGACAGATGTGGCAGGGGTGATCACCACGCATGGGAGCGCCGCTCTGGAGCACAAACCGGCGCTGACGGACGGCGCCCTCCCCGCAGTGCTCAAGACCGCGGGGGTGGTGTCGCTGGGCAAGACGCAGGTCCCGGAATTCGGCCTGACAGCCTACAGCGAGAACCGGATCGCCCCGCCGTCGCGCAATCCGTATGCCCTCAGCCGCAGTTCAGGCGGATCCTCGGGCGGCAGCGCTGCCGCTGTGGCCGCGGGGCTGCTGCCGTTCGCCCCTGGATCCGACGGCGGCGGCTCAGTGCGGATTCCGGCCGCTGCCTGCGGACTCATCGGGTTGAAGCCCGGCCGCGGACTCGTGCCGGCCGGGGAAAGCTCAGGCGATCCGGCCCAGCTTGTGGTTGCCGGCCCGCTCGCCCGCTCCGCCGCCGACGCCGCCCTGATGCTCGATGCCCTTGTGCCCGGCCCGGCGGATGCCAGCTACCTCGAATTGACCGCCAGGGAGCCGGACCGGCTGCGGATCGGCGTCAGCCTGGACAGCCCGTGGCAGACGATTTTCCCTTTCACCCCGGACCGCGAGGCGCTCGATGCACTGGCCGACGGCGTCGCGCGGCTGGAGGCGTCCGGCCACGAGACCTCGGAGGCGGCGATCCGCTATGACAACCGCTACCCGGATGCCTTCACCACTGCCTGGACCGCCGGCGTCGGCAGCGCGCGAATAGCACCCCAGCGCGAGGCGCTCCTGACCCCACTCACCAGGACGTTCCGGCGGCGCGCGCAGCAGCGCAGTACGTCCAAGCTCAATGAATCCCTAGGGTTCCTGCGGCAGTTCCAGCGGGACACGATCGCCCAGTATGCCCCCTGGGACCTCATCGTGACCCCGGCCCTGGCGCAGACGCCCCGGCCGGTGGGCTGGTTCACCGGCGCGGCCCACGGCGTCGGCTACTGGCCGGCCGCTGAATGGGCGGGCGACGCCGACGGCGACTACCGCAAGCAATGCGAATACGCGCCGTGGTCCTCCATGGTGAACGTCTGCGGCCTGCCGGCCATCACGATCCCGGTGCACTGGACCGGCGGCGCCCCGGGTTCAGGCCTGCCGATGGGCATTCAGCTGATCGGGCCGATGGGCTCCGAGGGGCTGCTCCTGCAGGTGGCCGCCCAGCTGGGATTCTAGGCCGGGGTTATTCGTGTCCGTGCGAGGACGCTGACCGCGCCAGATCCCCGCCGTCGTGTACTGACCCGGTGGTGGTCCGGATCGCGATGCCGTCCAGGTTCGGCAGAGCGTGGCCGAGGCGGTGCCTGGCATCCGCGGCGATCTGTTCGGCTGCGGAGACCGGCATGTCTGCGACCTGGATGCTGGCGTTGCCCTGGAGGCGGTGGCCGATCCAACGCAGCTGCAGGGCCGGGACGGCGTCCACGCCGGGGGTGGAGGCTAGGGCCGACCGTGCCCGGTCAAGAAGGTCCGGTTCGATGCCGTCCATCAGGCGCCGGCCGATGCTGCGGACCGTTCCCCACAACAGGATGACGATGGCGGCCGCGATCAGCAGCCCCACGATCGGGTCGGCCAGCGGGAACCCGGCCCACACCCCGATCACGCCCAGCACCACGGCAAGTGATGTGAATCCGTCCATCCGGGCGTGGACACCGTCGGCCACCAGTGCGGCGGAGCCGATCTTCCGGCCGATCCGGATCCGGTAGATGGCCACGGCTTCGTTGCCGGCAAAGCCCACCAGGCCCGCTGCCGCAACCCACCACAGGTTCTGCAGCGGCTGGGGATTCAACAGCCGGTCGATCGACTGCCATCCGGCCACGACGGCGGAGAGCGCGACGACCACGACGATGAAGAGTCCGGCCAGGTCCTCGGCCCGCCCGAAGCCGTAGGTATAACGGCGCGTCGCGGGCCGGCGGGCCAGCAGGAACGCGATCCACAGCGGCACAGCCGTCATGGCGTCGGAGAAGTTATGGATCGTGTCAGCGAGCAGTGCCACCGAACCGCTCATCAGCACCACGACGAATTGAAGGACAGTGGTGCCAAGAAGCATGAAGAGGCTGATCTTCACCGCCCTGACCCCCTGTTCACTCGCCTCAAGGGCGTCGTCGACAGAGTCCGCGGCGTCGTGGGTGTGCGGGACGAACAATCCGTACAGGAAGCCCTTGATCCCCGTCGGATGCTCATGGGAATGGCCGTGGTCGTGGTCATGGCCGTCGTGCCCGTGGCCATGGTGGCCGTGCCCGTGGCCATGGTGGCCGTGATCGTGGTCATGATCATCGTGGCCATGGCCGTGGTCCTCGGACCCGTGATCATGACTGCCAGCGTCCGGGTGTGCGTGCACGGGCTCTGTCGCCCCGGGACGGTGGAGATCTTGGGGTTCGGTCACGATAGGTCCGCGCTTTCGGGGTGGTGGTGGCGGGGGGTTCCCCCCAATGAGTGTTCGGCCTGGAAGATGGCGTCGGTCACGAGCTGGCGGGCGTGCTCATTCTCCAGGCGGTAGAAGACGCGTGTTCCGTCTTGCCTGGTGGTCACCAGGCGCGCGAGGCGCATCTTTGCCAGATGCTGGGAAACGGCCGCCGGAGATTTGTGGACGATCTCCGCCAGCTGGTTGACCGGCAGTTCGCCCTCGCGCAGGGCAAGAATAATCCGGACACGCGTGGCGTCGGCGAGCATGGCAAAAATCTCAACGGCCAGTTCGACATACTGGCTGTCCGGCTCGCGCCCGCATATCTGCTTATCTGCATCCATACGCAGATTATTTCACACTTGTTGCCCCCGGGCAGCGACCAGCCGGGCCCTGGTCGATGGGCCTGAGGAGTTCGCCGGCAGCACACGGGCAGCACGGCGGCGTCCGGCACTTCTCCAGGCGCCCATGGACATGTCCGGCCGTGGTGAGGGGCGCTGGATCTGTCCCGGTGCCGGCCCGGGGACATGCTCCTCGTTCACGCCACGCGTTGGACATGTCCGGCGCCTGCCCGGGGACATGCTCCTCCATCGCGGCGAGACTTGGGCACAATGCCATCATGTCCACGCGCCGGTGCCAGGAATGGGCATGTCCCCCCGCGGGCCGCTCAACAGATCCGCGGTTCTCCAAATGGACGCTGGCTCCGGCCGGCGGCTATCGTTCACTCAAAACCGACGAGGCCGCGAAAGAGGATCGATGAAGATCACCGGTGCAGTACTTGAGGAAATCGGCCGCCCGCGCCCGTTCGCGGAATCCAGGCCGATCAGCATCTGCGAGCTGGATCTGGCCGCTCCCGGGCCCACCGAGATCCTCGTACGGCTGGAGGCCGCCGGGATTTGCCACTCGGACCTGAGCGTTGTCGACGGCAACCGGGTCCGTCCGGTGCCCATGCTGCTGGGCCACGAGGCGGCGGGCCGGATCGTCGAGGTGGGGTCCGGCGTCGGAGATCTGCAGCCCGGACAGCGCGTGGTCATGTCCTTCCTGCCCCGGTGCGAGAGCTGCGCGAATTGTGCCGAGGACGGCCGGCTGCCCTGCACGGCCGGCTCGAAGAGCAACAACGACGGAACCCTGCTGCACGGGTCCCGGCACTTGAGCCGTGGCGGGGAGCCCGTCCACCACCACCTGGGGGTCTCGGGATTCGCCACACACGCCGTGGTGGACCGCGCCTCGGCCGTGCCGGTGGACGACGACATCCCGGCAGACATTGCGGCGGTTCTGGGCTGCGCCGTGCTGACCGGCGGCGGCGCCGTGCTCAACGCGGCCCGGCCCCGGCCGGAGGACAGCATCATGATCGTCGGCCTGGGCGGGGTGGGCATGGCGGCCCTCATCACCGCCGTCTCGCAAGGAATCTCCCGGATCATCGCCGTGGACACGCTGGAGCAGAAACTCGACCACGCCCGCCGCCTCGGCGCCCACGAAACGTACACGCCGCAGCAGGTCCTCGACGGCGGGGTCAGAGCCAGGTTCGTGATCGAGTGCGCCGGCAATCCGCGCGCCTTCGAAACCGCCTTCGCGGCCACCTCCCCCGGCGGCACCACCGTGACGGCCGGGCTGCCCTCCCCCGACGCCCGCGCCCAGCTGCCGCCTCTGACAATCACCGCAGAGGCAAGGACGATCGTGGGCAGCTACCTTGGCTCCGCCGTCCCGTCGCGGGACATCCCGAAATATGCGCAGCTGTGGCGGGACGGGAAGCTGCCGGTCGAGGAACTGATCTCGGACCGCATCGCCCTGGCCGATATCAACCGGGCCATGGACCAGCTGGCAGACGGGCACGCCATCCGGCAGATCATCATGTTCGACGCCGGCGGTCCCGCCTGACGGCCGGCTTCCGGGACAAGCCGGAATCCCTGACCGGAAGAGGGTTTTCGGGGCGGCGGCCACACGACCGAACCGCGGGAAAATAGGGGCGAAACACCGTCGGGGTTACTTGCCCCCGGGCGCTGCGAATGTGACAATCGCGCGTCATAATGTCAGCATTAAGTAAATGAGCACAACTCATTTAGAAACTCGCCCCGCTACAACGCCCGGCGATACCTCCTTTTTTGGCCACCCAAAGATGCTGGCCAGCCTCTTCTCCGTAGAAATGTGGGAGCGCTTTTCCTTCTACGGCATGCAGGGAATCCTGCTCTACTACATGTACTTCTCGGTCGAGAAGGGCGGCCTCGGGATTGAGCAGGGCCTGGCCGCCAGCCTCGTCGGCGCGTACGGCGGCGGCGTCTACCTCTCCACGATCCTGGGCGCATGGCTCGCTGACCGGCTGTTCGGCTCCGAGAAGGTGTTGTTCGGCGCGGCCATCATGATCATGGGCGGCCACATCGCGCTGGCCCTCGTGCCCGGCGTCCCCGGGCTGATCGCCGGCCTGGTGCTGGTGGGCGTCGGTTCCGGCGGCCTTAAGGCCAACGCCACCGCCCTTGTCGGCAGCCTGTACGGCGAGAAGGACGAACGCCGCGATGCCGGGTTCTCCATCTTCTACATGGGCATCAACGCCGGCGCGCTGATCGGCCCCCTCGTCACCGGCTGGCTGCAGGAAAGCCAAGGCTTCCACTGGGGCTTCGGCGCTGCCGCCGTCGGTATGGCTGTAGGCCTGACCGTCTACGCGCTGGGACGCAACAAGCTCCCCGCGCAGACCCAGCGGGTCGTGCATCCCCTGCCGGCTGCGCAGCGCAAAAATTACGGACTGATCTTCGTCGGCCTGGCCGCGGTCATCGCCGCGCTGTTCATCTCGGGCACCGTGAATGCCGAGAACCTGGCCTCGTCCATGGCCTACGCCGCCATCGGCGCGTCGGTGGTCTATTTCACCCTGATCTTCCGGAGCAAGAAGGTCACCGCCACCGAACGCGGACGGGTGGCAGCGTTCATCCCGCTGTACATCGCCTCGGCCGCGTTCTGGGCCCTGTTCCAGCAGCAGTTCACCTTCATCGCCGTGTACTCGGAGGAGAAGCTGGACCGCAACTTCTTCGGCTGGGAAATGCCTGCCGCCTGGGTCCAGTCCATCAACCCGGTGTTCATCATCATCTTCGCCGGCGTCATGGCGGCCCTGTGGACACGGCTCGGCCGCAAGCAGCCGGGGTCGGCGCTGAAGTTCTCCATCGGCCTGTTCGTGATGGGCCTGGCCTTCCTGGCCTTCATTCCGCTCTCCGGCGACGGCAAGACTCCGCTGCTGGCTCTGGCGGGAATCCTGCTGCTGTTCACGCTGGCGGAATTGTTCCTGTCCCCCATCGGGCTGTCCGTCACCACCAAGCTGGCGCCAAAGGCCTTCCACACCCAGATGGTGGCGCTGTTCTTCCTGTCCGTGTCCCTGGGCACCACGCTGGCCGGCATCCTGTCCGGCCTGTACAACCCGAATGACGAGCTGCCGTACTTCATCGGTGTGGGCGGGACCGCCATCCTGCTGGCCGTCGGCATGGCAGCTGCCTCGCCGGCCATCAAGAAGCTCATGGGCGGCGTACGCTGACCCGATGAGCTCCGCACATCGCGTCCCGGTTGCAGCGCGCGTCTACATCCCCGCCCCAGGCGAGGCGTCCGACGTCGAACTCATGCCGGCGGGCGATGTCACCGACGGTGTGGTGCGGGTTGGCGGAACCATCCGCCGCCCGCACCAGCCACAGTCCCTGGCCGTGGCCGGGTACCTCGACTGGCTGGAAGACGCCGGCTTTGAGGGCTCTCCCCGGTTCCTGGGCCGAGACGATCAGGGCCGGGACGTCCTGACCTTCGTGCCCGGACAATGCGCCGGGGCCCTGCCGGAAGCCTGGGCACAGTCTGCCGACCTTCTGGCCTCGGTGGGCCGCCTGGTGCGGCGGCTCCACACGGCGTCGGCGGGCTACGTGCCGCGGGACCATCCGTTTCCGCGCAGTCCGTTTCCGCGCAGTCCGGTCCGGCCGGACCCCACTGACGCTTCCGGGCTCATCTGCCATCTGGACGTGACGCCGCAGAACGTGGTGGTCCGGGACGGCGTGGCCGCCGGTTTGGTGGATTTCGACCTCGCCGGACCGTCCACCGCCTTCCACGATTCGCTCAACACCGCCATGCACTGGGTGCCGCTCCGCGACCCGTCCGACGCCTGGCCGGGCTGGGAGGACCAGGATCCGTTCCGCCGGCTGCGCGTCTTCGCCGACGCCTACGGCTGGTCCGAGGAGGAACGACGCCGGGTGCCAGGTGCCGGGATCGACGCCGCGGAGCTGAGCTACGACCGGATGCGGCACAACGCCGCGACGCTGGGCGGCGGCTGGGCCCGGATGTGGCAGGAGGGCGTGGGCGGGCTCATCAATCGGCGGCGGGGCTGGCTTGAGGCCAATGCCCGGCCGCTGGTGGCCGCGCTGACACGCTGAGCCTCCGGCGGCAGCCAGCCGCGGCCGCCGGCCCGGGCACGGGCAACCGGCGCGGGACGCCGTCCCTAGACTCCGTAGCCGCGACTGCGCGCACTGCCGATGACCAGTCCGAAGATCACCATCACCAGCACCGTGACGGCGATCGCCACGTACCCCATCACGAGACCGGCGATCGCCATGCCCCGGCCCGCCGGTTCTCGCCGCAGGGCCAGGTGTCCCAGGATGACCGCAGCCAGCTGCGGGAGCAGGAAGAACCCGAATCCCACCAGCGCGGCGATGCCGCAGCACATGCTGGCGATGCTCAGGCCTTTCGGCGCTGCCGGCACGTTGTAGTAGGCGGGCTGGCCGTAGGGGTTCGTGCTGCCCGGCTGGGCGTATGGCGACTGTTGGTCGTACTGCCGCGCGGGCTGACCGTAAGCCGGCTGGCCGGGCGCGTACGGCGTCGTGCCGGACTGGCCGTAGATCGGCGGGTACGGGCTGGAGAACTGGCCTTGATCCTGTGCGGGCTGGCCGTAGTGCTCCTGCCCGGGCTGCCGGGCTGCGGAGGGCTCTTGCGGGTAGGCCGGCTGTTGCGGCGGCTCGGGCTGCGTGAACTGGTGCGTCGCCGGTTGGCCGGGTTCCTGGCTGCCGGAGTCCTGGCTGACGGGGGCTAACTGTTGCGGCGGGACGCCCGGCTGGTGCTCCGGAAGACGCAGCGTGGGCTGGTAGCCCTCGGGCATCCCGTCTTTGCTCTCGTTTTTGCTCTCGTCTTTTCCAGGTTGTGGCTGTTCAGTCATCGAATGTCCCCTCCGAGAAGTCTCTTGATCCAGCGTACCGCCGCACCCTTGCATCGGGGCGGCCCCCTTCGCCGGCCTTTTGTTGCGTCACAGGGGCGGCTGTGACGCGAAACCGTGTTGCACCCCGCCGTCGTCTGGCATGCTGGTGCCATGGCTAGCCGCGCGGGCACAGTTGCCCAACCCCAAGACCTTGTTGACCTCACTGCGCTTCTGGATGCGTACTACGACGTTTCGCCGGATCTCACGGACCCGGGCCAACGGGTGGCCTTCGGCACCTCCGGGCACCGTGGTTCGAGCCTGAAGGCGTCCTTCAACGAACCCCATATCCTCGCCATCACGCAGGCGATCGTGGAATACCGGGCGGGCCAGGGCATTACCGGGCCCCTCTACATGGCGAAGGACACCCACGGCCTGAGCGAACCGGCCCAAAACTCCGCCCTCGAGGTGCTGGCCGCCAACGGCGTGCACGTCCTCATCGACGCCCGCCACGGCTACACACCCACCCCTGCCCTAAGCCACGCCATCCTCACGCACAACCGCAATGCCGGCCCGGGCGCACCGCAGGCCGACGGGATTGTGGTGACGCCCAGCCACAACCCTCCCGGCGACGGCGGATTCAAGTACAACCCCCCGCACGGCGGCCCCGCGGACACCGATGCCACCGGCTGGATCGCCAACCGCGCCAACGAGCTCCTGGAAAACGGCCTGCGGGGCGTCAAGCGGATCCCCGTGGCCGACGCCCTTGCCGCCGGGACCACCGGAAAGTTCGACTTCCTCAGCAGCTACGTGGATGACCTCCCCTCCGTCCTGGACCTCAACGCCATCCGTGACGCCGGCGTCCGGATCGGCGCGGACCCCATGGGCGGGGCGTCGGTGGACTACTGGGGCGAGATCGCCGAGCGCCACCATCTGAACCTCACGGTGGTGAACCCGACCGTTGACCCGCAGTGGGCCTTCATGACCCTGGACTGGGACGAGAAGATCCGGATGGACTGCTCCTCCCCGTTCGCGATGGCGTCGCTGATCGGCCGGATGTCCGACGGGGCGAAGTTCGACGTCGCCACCGGCAACGACGCCGACGCCGACCGCCACGGCATCGTCACACCGTTTGTTGACGGACAGGGCGGCCTGATGAACCCGAACCACTACCTCGCCGTCGCCATCGACTATTTGTACCGGCACCGCACCGGCTGGAACCCGCAGTCCGTGATCGGCAAGACCCTCGTGTCCTCCTCGATGATCGACCGCGTGGCCGCGAGCCTGGGCCGCAAGCTCGTGGAGGTTCCCGTGGGCTTCAAGTGGTTCGTTCCGGGCCTGTTGTCCGGCGAAGGAGCCTTCGGCGGCGAGGAATCCGCGGGCGCGTCCTTCAATAAGATGGACGGCAGTGTTTGGACCACCGACAAGGACGGGATCCTGCTGGCCCTGCTGGCCTCGGAGATCACGGCCGTCACCGGCAAGTCGCCGTCGCAGCTCTACAAGGGCCTCACGGACCAGTTCGGCGACCCCGTCTATGCCCGGATCGATGCCGCCGCCACGCGCGAACAGAAGGCCGCACTGGGCAAGCTGTCGTCGTCGGACGTCACCGCCACCGAGCTCGCCGGCGAAACGATCACCGCCAAACTGACCGAGGCGCCGGGCAACGGCGCGGCGATCGGTGGCCTGAAGGTGGTCACCGAAAACGCCTGGTTCGCGGCGCGACCCTCCGGTACGGAGGACGTGTACAAGATCTACGCCGAGTCCTTCAAGGGCGCCGAGCACCTCAAGCAGGTCCAGGCCGAGGCGAAGGCCCTGGTGGACGGGGTTATTTCGTAGTTCCGCCGACCGCGGCCACCACGGCGCGGTCCCTGCCAAGCGTCTTCGCCTGGTAGAGGGCCGCGTCGGCCGAGGCCACTACAGCGTCGAGGCCGGCTGGTCCGGCGTCGGTGGATGCAATTCCGTAGCTCACTGTCGGCAGCCGGGGAATGACTTCCGAGCCGGATTCCTGAAGCCGGAGGCTGATGTCGGAGGTGATTTCCTGGGCCTGTTCCGGCGTGACGCCCGGGAGCAGGAGGATGAATTCCTCGCCGCCGTAGCGGCCTACGAGATCGGTGGAACGGACGGTGCCGGTGCAGGCTCCGGCGAACGCCTGCAGGGCGGAGTCCCCGGCCGAGTGGCCGAACTGGTCGTTGATCCCTTTGAAGTGGTCCAGGTCAGCGAGGATCAGCGACGCCGTGGTTCCGGTGCGGCGCAACCGGCGCAGTTCGTTGCCCGCGAGGTCCAGGAACGCTGAGCGGTTCAGCAGGCCGGTGAGGCCGTCCACTGTGGCGCGTGCCCGGAGGTCGCGGGTCTGTTGTTCGTAGCTCAGCTCGGCCATCGTGAATGAGGCCACCACCAGCGTGACCGTCGAGAACACCGTCATGGGCGCTGAACCGAAGAACGATGTGAAAACCGCCCCGCCCGGCCCGTCCGTCAAAAAGGCGATGAGGCGGCCCACGTAGAAGATGGCCAGGATCCCAGCGCCCACGGCGAGGGGCCGGTGCACGCGCGAGTAGTCACGCTCAAGCAGGAACAGCTCCCGGGATCCCATGCCGATCAGCACGGCCATCAAGGCCAGGTACACCGGGCCACCCGCCCAGATGTTGGTGGCCGGGTGGTCGAGCACCGACACGACGCCGACGACGCCGGGGCCGGCCGCGAGCCGCCAGGTCCGGGGTGAGGGGGCCCGCAGCGAGCGGGCGCCGGCCCAGATGCTGGCCGCGCCGGCGACCAGCAGGACGTTGCCGGCGGGGTTGGACCAGGCCTGGTACACCGTCCCGTCCAGCAGGTACGCGGCGTTGCCAACCAGGAACAGCAGGAGGGCCATGCACCACCAGCCGCTGTAGGCGGAGCGGGTGCGCCGGAAGGTAATGAAGTAGAAGAGCATGAGCAACGTGAGGTCGACCAGCGCCAAGGCAACCCGCAGGGTGGCGGTGTCAAGCATCATCTAGTGGCCCCCCGGTCCGCTGTAATTTGCCCGCAATGCGTCACTTCACCGTCGAATAACCGCCGAAGTTGACCCAAGTATGGCACCCGGCGACGGGAAAGCCTCGTGGTGGCCACGATGTGACGTGCGGATTCTTGTTGCCGCTGCCGTTCCGGGTCCTAGGCCAGGCTTTCGGTCCACAGCGTGAGAATCCGCCGGGTGGAGTGGCCGCCGCCCGGCGCCATGTCCACGAGCGCTATCCGGTCCAGTGCGACGGCGTCGCCCTCGCGGAGCCGTTTGTCGCCGTGGTGGGAGACATGCGGGCGGTACCCTGCCAGGGTGTAGGCGGGTGTAGGGATCCTGCCGGGCAGCTGCTCCACGATCCCGACCAGGGCATTGTGCAGGGCTTGCAGGTGCTCGTTGGGTTCAATCAGGTTGACCGGGATGGACCCTGCCCGCCCGAACCGCGCTTCCCCGCCCACCCTCACCCGGCAGCCCAGGGCTGCGGCCACGGGGTCCGCCATGAGCGCGGAGATCTTCGCGGCGAGCGGATCGCCGGAGCCGGGTGGCGTCTCGATTTGTGCGCCGGCCGCTGCCTGGGGTTCGACGACATCGAACTTCACCAAGGTGATGTGCAGCGGCCAGTCGTCACGGGGAAACTCGAGTCCCTCGACGACCGGTTCCACGAAGACCACCGCGATCAGGTTCCGCATGGGAAAAGTGTGCCACGCCCGGCAGCCGGAGCGGCGCCCGAGTCCTGACCGGGGTCGGCGGACGTCGCGAAGGCCCCGTGCCGGAGGCTGCGGTGCGGACTAAAATGGGAAGTGGCCCCGGATGCAGGCCGTGCGCTGAACCGCAGAAATGCGTCCCGTGTGCCTCCGGCCTGTCCCCCATGGTGCCGGAGGCACCTCCGCGGGAGAATGGTGCCGGAGGCACCTCCGCGGAACAGTGCCGGAGGCACCTCCGCGGAAAACAGCGCCGGAGGTGCTTAGACAGTCCTTAGACGGTGCGGACGACGTCCTCGTAGGCGAACTTCGGCTTGGCCGCACCCCAGGCGTCTACACCGGGCTGGCCGATGTTGACCACCAGGAAGCTCTTCTGGCTGCCGTCGGGGAAGAAGGCGGCGTCGATGGCGGTGAAATCCGCGCCCGTCATGGGTCCGGCGGCCAGGCCCAGGGAGCGGACCGCGAGGATGAAGTAGCCGGCCTGCAGGTGGGCGTTGTTGTTGCCCGTGGCCGCGGCCAGGTCAGGTGCGGCGTCGTACATGGCTTTGGGAGCGTTGTAGCCGGGGAGGAAGTTGTCCCACTGGTCCTGCCAGGCGGTGTCGTAGCTCAGGACTGCGACGAGGGGCGCGGATGCCGTCTTGGCGCGGTTTCCGGCGGAAAGTGCGTCCACAAGCGTGGCCCGGGCTTCATCCGAGCGCACGTACGTGACGCGCAGCGGCTGTGAATTGAAGGCAGTGGGGCCGAACTTCGTCAGTTCGTAGATGGCACGGGCCTGATCATCGGTAACGTCGCCGGTGAAGGCGTTCGCCGTGCGGGCCTCGGCAAAGATGGCGTCCACCGCTGCGGCGTCGATTACTGCTTCTTCATGGGCGATCGTCATTCGCGTCCCTTTCGCTGGGCCGGCGCACCGTCCGGCGGCTTGCGTCTACTGCTGTCCATAGTTGCAACTTCAACTAGCAGCGCCTGCTTCCCGCTGCGTCCTGTGATGTCCGGCACAGCAGTGCAGGGTACGCGGCCCGTGGATGCGGCCCGGGCGCATCGACTTCGGCCACGCGGCCCGAGAACACACGCGGCGACACCGGGCGCCCACGGGAACGGCGTCAAGACCCTGCGCGGTAAAGTTGCCTCGAAGATTCCTTCCGCTCCGGCCCCACATTCTCTGAAAGGCTCCTGGCAATGAGCATGCTCGGCACCAAATGGAAGCTCCACGGCACCGGCAAGTCCGTCCGCCCCGGTGAGGTCGTCAGGCCGGATGAGCGGCTCACCTGGCCGCTGACCATCGGGATCGGGATGCAGCACGTCGTTGCCATGTTCGGCGCCACCTTCCTGGTCCCGATCATCACGGGCATGCCGCCGGCCACTACCTTGTTCTTCTCGGGCATCGGCACCCTGCTGTTCCTGGTCATCACCCAGGGACGTGTTCCGAGCTATCTCGGGTCCAGCTTCGCGTTCATCGCACCGATCCTGGCCTCGCAGCAGCAGTTCGGCATCCCCGGGGCGCTGGGCGGCGTCGTGCTGGCCGGCGCAGCCCTCGCCGTCGTCGGCGCCGTGGTGCAGAAGTTCGGCGCCGGCTGGATCAACCGGCTCATGCCGCCGATCGTGACCGGCGCGATCGTCGCCCTGATCGGCCTGAACCTGGCGCCCGCCGCGAAGAGCAACTTCGACAAAGCCCCCGTCACCGCCTTCATCACGCTGGCCGTCATCATTGTGGTCAGCGTGCTGTTCCGCGGCATCCTGGGCCGGCTGAGCATCCTGGTGGGCGTCGTGGTGGGCTACCTCGTCGCGATGATCCGGGGCGAAGTGGACTTCGCCAAGGTGGACGGCGCCACGTGGGTTGGCCTGCCGCACTTCCAGACCCCGGAATTCCACCTCGGCGTCGTGGGCCTCTTCGTGCCTGTCGTGCTGGTGCTGGTGGCGGAGAACATCGGCCATGTGAAGTCCGTGTCCGCCATGACGGGCCAGAATCTCGACGGCGTGTCCGGCCGGGCGCTGCTGGCCGACGGGGCCGCCACCATGCTGGCCGGGTTTGGCGGCGGGTCCGGAACCACCACCTATGCCGAGAATATCGGCGTCATGGCTGCCACCAAGGTGTACTCCACCGCAGCGTACTGGGTGGCGGGCATCTTCGCGGTGGTGCTGAGCTTCTCCCCGAAGTTTGGCGAACTCATCGCTACTGTCCCCGCCGGCGTCCTGGGCGGCGCGGCCACGATGCTGTACGGCATGATCGGCGTGCTGGGCGTCAAGATCTGGGTCCAGAACAAGGTGAACTTCTCCAACTCGATCAACCTGACCACGGCCGCCGTGGCGCTGATCATCGGCATCGCGAACTACACGTGGACCGTCGGCGACCTGACGTTCAACGGCATCGCGCTCGGCTCGGCCGCCGCGCTGGTGATCTACCACGGTATGAAGGCGATCGCGAAGGCGCGCGGCACAGTGGCGGAGCCCGAAACGGAGGATCCGGCGTCCGTTGCAACGGCGGCGGTGAAGGCCGCTGCGAAGCGCGCACCGAAGAAGCGCCGCTAGCGGCATCCCCCGTTACCGCCCCGCACCGCCAAAGCCAAGACGCCGGGGCCGGGCCACCGTGTGGTGGCCCGGCCCCGGCCCGGCTGGTTGTGGCGGCAGCCGGATTAGCCGGCGTCGAACGGTTCCTCGTCGTCGCTGCCCTTCTCCGGCGACTTCTCCTTCGGCAGGTCTGTGCCGGAACCGTCGGGCAGCCCGGCCGCATCCTGGCCGGACTCCGAGGAGAAGGGCCGCCCGGCGTCGGGCTTTTCGGTGTTCGATGCATCCATCTCGGCGTCAGCCGAGGGGACCGCGGCGTCGCCGCTCCTGGCACCGGATCCGGGCTCGGTAGTGGTGTTTTCTGAACTCATGTGTTCCTCCGCTCCCCCGGTGCGTCCTGCTCCGGGCTCTCTTGCACTTGTCTTGGTCTTCTGCGCCGAACCGGCTCAGGCCCGGCGCTCCGGCCGGATGCGTCCCGCCGTCGGGGTTCAGCTCAGAGGCCCTTGCCCCCGGTGACGGGCAGCACCGCGCCGGAAATGTAGGAGCCGTGGTCCGAGGCGAGCAGCACATAGGCCGGCGCGAGCTCCGCGGGCTGGCCTGCGCGCTGCAGGGGCGTGTCCTGGCCGAAGGACGGGAGCTTGTCCGGCCACGCGGTCGCAGGGATGAGCGGAGTCCAGATGGGACCCGGGGCCACGGCGTTGACCCTGATCCCCTTCGGCCCGAGTTCCTGCGCCAGCGCCTTGGTGAAGGCGACCTGGGCGGCCTTGGTCATGGCGTAGTCGATGAGTTCGGGCGAAGGCTTGAATGCCTGGATGGAGGCCGTCGTGATGATCGAGGCGCCGGCGTTGAGGTGTGGGACGGCGGCGCGGGCCGTCCAGATCAGCGAGTACAGATTGGTCTTGAAGACGCGGTCGAACTCCTCCGTGGGCAGCGACTCGAAGCTGTCCCGATTCTTCTGGTAGGCCGCGTTCAGCACCAGCACGTCCAGCCGGCCGAACTCGGCCAGCGTGTCGTTCACGATCCTCGCCGCGAAGTCCTCGCTGCGGCCGTCGCCGGGCAGCAGCACGGCCTTCCGGCCGGCCTTCCGGATCCACGCGGCGGTGTCCTGCGCGTCTTCTTCCTCTTCCGGCAGGTAGGAGATGGCGACGTCGGCGCCTTCCCGGGCGAAGGCGATCGCCACTGCCTTGCCGATCCCGGAGTCGCCGCCCGTGATCAGGGCAGCCTTGCCGCTGAGCGCATCGCTGCCGCGGTAGCTTTCCTCGCCGTGGTCCGGCTTCGGCTCCATGGGCGCGGTGAGGCCCGGCTGTCCCTGCACCTGCTCCGGGAAGGACCCGGAGTAGTAGCCGGTGCGGGGGTCCTTCGGCTGATCCTGCTGTTTCTGTGCGGCGCTGCTTGAGTCACTCATAGTCCACCTACCCAACGTGTCGGTTTTCCAGGGATGCTCCTCGGACCGGCGCTGACCGGCCCCTATGAAACTATCCCGGCGAAGTACGCAGTTTCTACCCTAACCGCAAAGTAGTCAGCAAACTTACTACCGACTTGTTTTTGGCAACTCTCAAGCCTAGGTTGAGGGTGGGGCGCACACCGCGCCCGGTTCACAGGGATTTCCGTCTTCATGGGGGTCCGGGGATTTCAGTTTGCGCGGAGGAGCAGTCATGACAGGCCCGGCGGCGCCGCAGGATGACGGCAGGGACGAATCGCGGGCTGAGCGGATGGACCGCAATTGGGTGGAACTGCTGCAGGAACTGCGGGTACTCCAGACCGGGGTCCAGATTCTGGCCGGCTTCCTCCTGACACTGCCGTTCCAGGCCCGCTTCGAGACGCTGGACGGCTACCAGACCGGGCTGTACCTCGCCAACGTCATCGTGGCGGCGCTCACGACGGCCTCGATCCTGTTGCCGGTGAGCCTGCACCGCCGGCTCTTCCGGCAAGGGCTGAAGGCTACCCTCGTGGCCGGCGCCGACACCATCGCGAAGGTGTCATTGGGCGGCGTCATGCTGCTGAGTGTGGGCACCACGTCCCTCATTTTCGATGTCACGTTGGGCCGGACGGCCGGCGTGATGGCCGGCGTCGGCCTGCTGGCTGTCCTAGTGCTGCTGATGGTCTTTGTCCCTGCCGCACTCCGCCGGAAGGGCCTGGAGGAGAAGCCACAATGACAGACGTTTCACAGGAGCGGCGCGCCGCAGGCACGGGAGGAACCATGGGCAAGTGGGTCAAGGAACGCGGGCTGCTGCTGGCCAACGCAGCGCTATTCATCGCCTTCTTCGGCGGCATGGTCCTCAGCGGGGCAGCCAGTTACAGCGAGGACCAACTGGCCCACGGCCAGCCGGCGGTGAGCGTCCTGCAGTACCTGGGCACGGGGGCCTTCGTGGAGGCAACGTTTGAGAACTGGGAGTCGGAGTTCCTGCAGATGGGCATGTATGTCCTGCTGACGGTCTTCCTGTTCCAGAAAGGGTCCTCTGAGTCCAAGCCCATGGGCCGCGCCGCCCCGCAGGACGAGGATCCCCGGCAGGCCAAGCTCAGGGCCTCCACGCCCTGGCCCGTCCGGCGCGGCGGGTGGGTCCTGAAACTTTACGAACACTCCCTGTCGATCATGTTCCTGCTGCTCTTCCTGATGTCGTTTGTTCTGCACGCAGTCGGCGGCAGCGCCGATTACAACGACGATCAGCAAGCCCACGGCCAGCCGACGGTCACGGTGCTTGGCTACCTGGCGACGAGCCGTTTCTGGTTTGAGTCGTTCCAGAACTGGCAGAGCGAATTCCTGGCGGTCGCCGTACTGGTGGGCGCGTCGGTCTATCTGCGGGAGAAGGGATCCCCCGAGTCCAAGCCGGTGGCGGAACCGCACTACGAGACGGGCACCTGATCCCCGCGACCATCGGTTAGCGGGTCGCGGCCCCGGCGTTCGGCACTTTCGGCGTTCCTGCTATCGGAGCCGCCGTCAGGCCCCTTCGAGGACCTGACTGGTGGCCCACGCAAGGTACTTTGCGGCGTTGGCGACGGCATCGTCGGGGCTCGCGGCGACATCCAGCAGCTGGGCCGCGGCCACCACGCCGTGCCGGGCAAGGTCCTCCGGGGTGACGAGGATCCGGCCAGCCACCACGATCACCGGTATCCCGCGGGCGTGGGCGGCATCGGCCAGCGCGATGGGCGCTTTGCCGGTCAGCGACTGGCTGTCCATGGAGCCTTCCCCGGTGATGACCAGATCGGCCACCGCGAGTTTTTCGGCCAGCCCGGTGAGGCCGGCCACGAGCTCGAAACCGCCCTCCAGGACGGCGTTGCTGAAGGCCAGGAACGACGCCGGGAAGCCGCCGGCCGCACCGGCTCCGGGGACGTTGACGTCCCGGCCGGTGGACTCGCGCAGGACCGAGGCCCAGTTGCGCAGGCCGGCGTCGAGCAACTCCACAGCATCCGCGTCGGCGCCCTTTTGCGGGCCGAACACCTGCGCGGCGCCGTCGCTGCCGAACAGCGGGTTCCGCACGTCGACGGCGATCCTGAACTTCACGGCGGACAGCCGCGGATCCAGCCCGCTGGCATCCACCGTCACGACGTCGGCGAGCGACCCGCCGCCGAGGGGCACCACGTTGCCGGCGGCGTCCAGCGGCTTGAGGCCGAGCGCCCTGAGTGCGCCGCTGCCGCCGTCGCTCATGGCCGAACCGCCCACGCCCAGCACGATTTCCGTGGCCCCCGCGTCCAGGGCGGCGGCGATCAGCTGGCCGCAGCCGTAGCTGTGGGCCCGCAGGGCGTTGGCAGGTGTCGGTTCCATGTGCGCCAGGCCGGATGCCTGCGCCGTTTCAATCACCGCAGTGGCCCCGCCGAAGGCGTCGTTGCGGATAGCCCACGCGGCACCGACCGGGGCCAGGATCGGACCCACGACGGCGTTGAGCCTTTCCTCGTAGCCTGCCGCGACGGCCGCCTCCAAGGTCCCTTCGCCGCCGTCGGCCACCGGAAACTGGATGGCTTCGGCGTCCGGATAGACGCGCAGGGCGCCTTCAGCGATGGCGGAGGCGGCTTGGGCGGCGGTCAGGGAGCCCTTGAACTTGTCCGGGGCGATGAGGATACGCATGGCACTATCCTGCCAGTCCGGAGGGCCCGGGACGCTGACAAGACGCGGTGTTTAGGCCCAGGTCCCGCGCTCCGTGAGGACCGTCTTGAGCAGGTCGGCGCGGTCCGTGACGATCCCGTCGACGCCAAGATCGAGCAAACGGTGCATTTCCGCCGGTTCGTTGACGGTCCAGACGTGCACCTGCAGGCCGTGCCGGTGCGCCCGCCGGACAAAGCCGGGCGTCACCACGGTCACCGCGCCGTAGCGGACCGGCACCTGGAGCGCATGGACCCCCTGCAAGGCCCGACGCGCCACGAAGCCCATCAGCGTCGCCGGCAGTACCGGGCCCAGCAGGACGAACACGGCGTTGGAGACGGTGCCGGCCGAGCCCGCGGCCGGTCGGCTCAACTGCCGAAGCACGGCGCGGCGCCGCCGGTCCGAGAAGCTGGCGACCAGCACGCGGTCGTGCAGTGCGTGGCGTTCGATTGCCGAGGCCAGGGCGTCGACGGAATTCCAGTCCTTGACGTCGATGTTGAACCGGACGTCGGGGAAGGCCGCGATGAGTTCCTCGAACAGCGGGATCGGTTCAGTCCCGCCGATCCTGGCCCGGGCTACGGCCGCGGCGGGCAGGTCGGCGATCCGGCCGCGTTCCTGGGTGACCCGGTCCAGGGTCTTGTCGTGGAAAAGCACCAGCACGCCGTCGGCGGTGGTGTGGACGTCGGTCTCCAGGTGCCGGAATCCGAGGTCGACGGCGGCGCGGAACGCGGCCATCGAGTTCTCCAGCCCGTCCAGGGAGAAGCCGCGGTGGGCCATCGCGAGGGGTGCCCGGGCCGTGCCCTGGTCCCCCGGCACGACGTGCTCCGGGCCACCGCCGCGGGTGCCGTCAGGGTTCCCGCCGGGGTTCCCACCAGGAGCAAAGTAGGGGTGCGGGTCCGTCACTCCTGAAGCGTACCCGAGCCCCGATCCGCGCGGGACCCCGATCCGGAGCGGGCTGAGCGGAACGCGGCATGGGCGACCCGGGGTTAGCGGAAGCTGGCGTCAGGAATCGTGCGGCCAGATTTCGACGCCGTCGCCGCAGTGCAGGAGCGTCCGGCCGCGGCCGCCGTCGAGGTCCACCCAGACAACGCTGTGGTCGGCCGTCACGGCGTCCACCAGGCCGCCGGTCTCGAAACCCGGGGCCAGCCGGACGCTGACGCGGTCGCCCCGGCGCAACTGCCGCCAGTGCCGGTCCGGCTCCGCGGGATGCAGAGGTTGGTCGTCCGTTTTGTTGACGCGGTACTTGGCCATGATTTCCCCACTATCGGTCAAACGATCTGTCGCGAGCCTTCAGCCTAGGAGGCCAAGGTGAACGCCAGTTGACCAGCCGCTGGGAATCCGGTGACCGGGACGGCACCGCGGGGAGTGTTGTTCGGGAGTGGAGCTCAGGGAAGCCGGAGGCCGAGTTCGGCGAGCTTGGCCTCGAGGATCTGGGCGACGCCGTCGTCGTCGAAGTGCGGCGCCTGCTGGCCGGCGGCGCGGATGGCCTCGGGGTGGCCGCTGGCCATGGCGTAACCGTCCCCGGCCCAGCGGAGCATTTCGATGTCGTTGGGCATGTCACCGAACGCCACCACGTCTGCGGGGCCGATGCCGAGCGACGCCGCGTATTCGGCGAGGGTCACGGCCTTGTTGACGCCGGGCAGGGACAGTTCCAGCAGGGCCATGTTCGGCGCCGAGTGCGTCGCGGCAGCCAAATGGGCGACGGCGGGCGTCACCTCGGCCAGGAATTCGTCGGCGGTGCCCTCGCGAACGATGGCCATGAACTTCACCACGGAGTCGTCGGCCGTGAGGGTGCTGTGCAGTGGGGCGGGCGTGAATTCGGCCAGCAGTGGGCTTGTGCCGGAGTTGAGGAAGCCCGGTTCCAGGTGGAAGCCGGTCAGGGTTTCGGCGGCAAACAGTGCCGTCGGGCGCAGCCGCCGGATGATGCGGCGGGCCTCGAACACTGCGTCCAGCTCCAGCGCACGGGCTGAGAGCATGCGGTCCGCCTCGAGGTCCCAGACCACGGCGCCGTTGGAGCAGATGACGGTGCCGGCATGCCCCAACTGGTCCTGCAGGGGGTGGAGCCAGCGCGGCGGGCGGCCCGTGACGAAGACGAGTTCCACTCCTGCGTCGCGGCAGGCGTGGAACGCGCGGACGGTCCGGTCGCTGATTTTTCCGTCATGACTGAGGATCGTTCCGTCGATGTCGCTTGCTACGAGCCGCATACAGCCAGTCTACGTTGGCCGCCGCGGTCCCGATCCCGCCTGCCGGACGTGCAACTGCGCGGGCCCCTGCGCCGGGGTCGCCGGAAAGTGTCGAGTTCGCCGGAACGTTCCGGCGAACTGGAGAGTGCCCGGCGACTTCGACGGCGGCGCGGTCCTCTAGTGCTGTTCGTAGTGCCCGGTCAGCCTGGCCCGGCCTAGGGTGTGGCTGAACAGGGCAAAGCCGAGGCTGGCAGGGCTGCCGTGCCCGCCGACGTCGAGCTTGTCGACGTCCACGGCATGGACCACGATCAGGTAGCGGTGCGGGCCGTGTCCCTTGGGCGGGGCGGCGCCGACGTAGCCGGCGAATCCGGCGTCGTTCTTTAGCTGGAGCGCGCCGGGCGGAAGGGCCGCGCCGTCGCGGGAACCGGCGCCCGCGGGCAGCGACGTGACATCGGCCGGGATGTTGAGCACGGCCCAGTGCCAGAATCCGCTGGCCGTGGGAGCGTCCGGGTCGAAGACCGTCACCGCGTAGCTCTTGGTGCCGGCCGGGGCGCCGCTCCAGCTCAGCTGCGGTGACTCGTCCTTGCCGCCGGCGCCCATGACACCGCTGCGCTGCGCGGGGGGAAGCGTGTCGCCGTCGTGGAAGGATGCGCTGCTGACGTCGAAAGCGGGGACGTCGGGCAGCGGCGCGTAAGGATCGTGGGCTGTCATGGCTGCCTTTCCTGAACTGGTTGCTGTTCGGTACTGCCTGCTGTTCGGTACTGCCTGCTATGCGTTGCCGGTCCCCACGCTACCAAGCTCCATCCGGGCCAGCTCCGCGCGCGTGGGCGGGTTGGCGCCGGCTCGGGACACGGTGACGGCGGCGGCGCAGGAGGCATGGGCCAGGAGATTGCGGAGGCTTTCGGCGGAGAGTTCGCGCAGCGCCTTGCGGTTCTGTGCCCCGTCCAGGCCCAGGTCCACCACCCCGGACAGCAACGCGGCCATGAACGAATCGCCGGCACCGACGGTGTCCGCGACCAGCACTGCGGGGGCGGCGAACTGCGCAACACCGGCGGCGTTGATGCCCCAGGGGCCCTTGCCGCCGCGGGTCACCACCACCATGGCCGGCCCCTCCGAGCCGCCCAGCGCCAGCCAGCGGCGGGCCGAGTCCAGCGGGTCCGTTCCGGGGTAGAGCCATTCAAGGTCCTCGTCGGAGGCCTTCACCACGTCTGCGAGGGCCACAAACTTTTCGACCTGCCCGCGGGCGTAGTCCACGTCCGGGATGATGCTGGGGCGGCAATTGGGGTCAAAGCTGATCGTGGCGGACGGGTGGGCATGCTCGACGGCGGCAAGCACGTCGGCCGCGCCGGGCGCCAGCATGGTGGCGATGGAGCCGGTGTGCAGGAGCGTGGTTCCCTGCAGGAGGAATGGCAGGCGCGCCGCGACGCCGGGGAGCTCCCAGGCGAGGTCGAAGGTGTAGGTGGCGGCGCCGGCGTCGTCAATCAGTGCGGCGGCCACGCTGGTGGGAAGCTCGTCGGGTGCCAGCGGCAGCAGCACGGAACTCGACTTCAGGTGCGCCGCCAGGGCTTCGCCGTAGGCATCCCGGCCGTAGCGGCCAATGAACTGGACCGGATGGTCCAGCCTCGCCAGCCCGACCGCCACGTTGAGGGGGCTGCCGCCGACATGGGCCTGGACGCCGGAGGATCGCTGGACAACATCAACCAGCCCCTCGCCAATAACTGTGAGCATGGTCATACTCTGCCAGAGATTCGGGTCCGGTGCCGTGTGTTGCTGCACCTGTTCGCAGCTCCCCGCGTGTCCGGGGCGGGGCTGCGCAGCCCGGCACGCCGGGCCGCCCCGGCCGCTGAGGCTCAGGCGGCGGCGGTGTCCACGGCGATCCCGGCGGGACCGGCGTCGGCGAACCTGGCGTCGATGTGGACCACGTCCCGGCCGGCGCGCTGGAGGAGGCTCGCGGCGACCCCGGCGCGGTACCCGGACGTGCAGTGCACCCAGAGCTTCCCGGCGGGGACGTCCTCAAGGTGCAGCAGCAGTTCGTGCAGTGGGATGTTGACCGCGCCCACCACCCGGGACGCGGCGAATTCGTCGGCCCGGCGCACGTCCAGGACGGCGTCCCCGGCGGCCCGGCCGGTCAGCACGCCGCCCCAGTCCACGCGGGGGTACGAAGCGAGGGCAGCCTGCGGCGCAAGGGCATGCGGGTCGGTTCCGACGGCGGCGTCCGGGGATTCGATGCCGATCCGGGAGAGGTCACGGATGGCGTTCTCGATATCTTCCTGCGAGCCCACGAGGGTCAGCGGTTCACCCCACGGCAACACCCAGCCCAGGTAGGTGGTGAAACTGGAACCCGTGCCGTATTCGAAGCTTACGCTGCCCTTGAGGTGGCTGCTGGCGAAGGCCACACGTTGCCGCAGGTCCACCACCCACTCGCCGCCATCCAGTCGCCGGGCGAGCTCGGCGGCGTCGAGCGATTCGGGGACGGCCAGATCGGCGGGGCCCGGTCCGCGGACGTTGGCCGGGCTCATGTGGGCGTAGTACGAGGGGTGGTCCGTGAGGTTGGCGATGAGCTGGCGGACGAAGTGGTCCTCGTCGGGGTCCGTCAGGGCATGGTTGGCGGCTAGCTGCTCGCCGATCGTGGAAGACCGGGCACCGGAGGCCGGCCCGGAGGAGCAGAACGAGCCGAACCCGTGGGTCGGGAACAGCGCGGCGTCGTGCCCGGACTCCGCGACGAGGCGCCGGACCGAAGCGTACTGATCGTGGGTCAGGCCGACGGTGTCCGCCGCGGCAACCAGGTCCGTGCGGCCCACCGAGCCGTAGAGCAGGCTCCCGCCCGAGAAGACGGCCTGCTTCTGGCCGTCGTCCACGATGTACGACATATGGGTGTGGGTGTGGCCCGGGGTGGCGACCGCCTTGACGGTAAGAGCGCCCACCCGGACTGTCTGGCCGTCGGTGACGGGCGTGCGCTCGAACGCCACGGGATCGGCGGCGTTCACCAGGTAGTCGGCGCCGTGCGCGCGGGCCAGGATGAGGCCGCCGGTGATGTAGTCATTGTGCAGGTGGGTCTCGGCCACGTGGGTGATGGTGACCCCGGCGTCGCGGGCGGCCGCTTCGATGCGGTCCGTGTCACGCTGCGGGTCGATCGCCAGGGCCACCGAGCCGTCGTGGATCAGGTAGCTGCGGTCCCCGAGCTGCGGGGTCTCGATGACAATGACTTCCATGGCCCCTCCCGGGCTGTCAGCCCCGGTTGACGGGGTGTCCCTCATCCTGCCACTGCATGATTCCGCCGGTGACGTTGACGGCGTCGTACCCCTGGTCTTCCAGGTACGTGGTGGCCTGGGCGCTGCGGCCCCCGGCGGCGCACATGACGTAGATGGTGCCGCTGGCCGGAACCTCGTCGAGGGACTGCACAAACCGCGAGAGCGGGATGCTCCTGGCGCCGGGGACGCGGACCGCCGCGAATTCGTCGTCCTCGCGGACATCGACGATTTCAGTGGCTTCGCCCAGGGCGGCCAGGTCCTTGACGGAAATGCTCTTCATGCCTGTTCCTTTCGAGGGCGCCGGTGGCCCGGCGCGCTTATTCCAGCTCAATAATGATACCCCTTGGGGTATCATACTTGCTCCGGACGTCGCCTCTGGCCCTACCGCCAAATCTACTCCCCCGGGCTAGCCTGCCGGATGGCCCTGCTGATAGACGTCCGGGATGCCGTCGTGATCCGAGTCGATCCTTTCTTCCTCTTCCTCGCGGCGGTAGTGCGTGTTGCGGGTCCGGAGTACCGCGCTGGCGAGCAGCGCGGCGAGCAGCGAGGCCGCGAGGATTCCGACCTTTGCGTGGTCGTCATGGACAGTACCCTGCCCGAAGCTCAGCTCGGCCACCAGCAGAGACACCGTGAAACCTATACCGGCCAGGATCGACAGGCCGAAGACGTCAATCCATTTGAAGGAGCCGTCCAGCCGGGCGCGGGTGGCTTTGGTGATGAGCCACGTCGTGCCCAGGATTCCGGCAGGTTTTCCGAGCACGAGGGCCAGGATAATGCCGACCGCCACGGGATCGGTCAGGGCGGCGCCGAGGCCCTGCAGGCCGCCGATGGCCACCCCGGCGGAAAAGAATGCGAAGACCGGGACGGCGACGCCGGCCGAGATCGGGCGGAACCGGTGTTCGAAGATCTCCGCAAGGCCGGGTCCTGCTTCGGGACCGCCGCTGGCCCGGGAGCGGATCACGGGGACGGCAAAGCCGAGCAGGACACCGGCCACGGTGGCGTGGATGCCGGACGCATGGACCAGCGCCCACGTTGCGGCGCCGAGCGGCAGCAGGATCACCCAGGCGGCCAGCCCGTGAGTGCCGAAGAACCGCCGGTATTTCTGCACCAGGAATGTGTAGAGGCCAAGCGGAAGAAGAGCCAGCAGAAGCGGGAGCGGGTGGAGTTCGCTCGTGTAGAACACCGCGATGATGGTGATGGCGAGAAGGTCGTCCACGACGGCCAGGGTCAGCAGAAAGATGCGCAACGCGCTGGGAAGGTGCGAACCGATGAGCGCCAGCACGGCGACCGCGAACGCGATGTCCGTGGCGGTGGGGATCGCCCAGCCCCGCAGGGTCTCGGCGTCCGCGACGTTGACGGCCGCGTAGATGAGCGCGGGAACCGCCACACCGCCCACGGCCGCAGCCACCGGCACCACGGATTTGCTCAGTTGCCGCAGGTCTCCCGCGACGAACTCCCGTTTGAGTTCGAGCCCGACCAGGAAGAAGAAGACCGCCAGCAGCCCGTCGGCGGCCCAGGCCCCCAGGCTCAGGTCCAGGTGCCAGGGCTCGTAGCCGATAGTGAAGTCGCGCAGCGCGAAGTAGCTTTCCGACGCCGGCGAGTTGGCCCAGATCAGGGCCGCCACCGCCGCGGCGACCAGCAGCGCGCCGCCGACGGTTTCCTTGCGGAGGATTTCGCCGATGCGCAGCGCTTCCGCGTAGCTTCCGCGGGCGAAAACGGTGAGGCGAGGAGGTGTGGGAGAAGGGGGCAGGGCGCTCATGGGGTCCTCACAGTGGGGTCGACGAAACTATGCCGACCAGACTTCCCGGCGCACCTGGGGTCCAGTCTATGCGCTTTCCGCCCCCTAGATGAGTGAGTCCGTATTCGTTTAGTGGTCGTAGGCGATGAGTGAGCGTTTGCGGGGCGCGTCGATGTGCCAGTTGTGCCAGATACCGG
>NZ_FNJS01000030.1:0-54698 GCF_900104405.1 Arthrobacter sp. ok909
AAGGCCAACCCGTTCGACCTCGTCTTCCACGGCGGCTCCGGCTCCTCCGAGAAGGAAATCGCCGACGCCGTCTCCTACGGCGTGATCAAGATGAACATCGACACCGACACCCAGTACGCCTACACCCGCCCCGTGGTAGACCACATGTTCCGCAACTACGACGGCGTCCTGAAGGTCGACGGCGAGGTCGGCAACAAGAAGCTCTACGACCCCCGCGTCTGGGGCGCCTCCGCCGAGGCCGGTCTGGCCGCCCGCGTGGTCGAGGCCGCCCAGCAGCTGGGCTCCACCGGCAAGACCTTCTAGTCATGTCCGACGAGTTCCGCAAGAACCTGATGGGTCCCGAGCCCACGCTCCTGCCTGCCGAGACTGAGATCTACCAGCACCTCGCGCTCGGCCAGGAAGCCCTGGACCTCGTGGCGAAGTACCCCACCTCCTCGCTCCTGTGGGCCATCCTGGCCGAGGAGGCGTGGACAGAAGGCCGCACCATCGATTCCTACGCGTACTCGCGGGTCGGCTACCACCGCGGCCTGGATTCGCTGCGCCGCAACGGCTGGCGCGGCGTCGGACCGATCCCGTGGGAGCACGAACCCAACCGCGGCTTCCTGCGCGCCCTCTACTCGCTGGGCCGCGCGTCCGCCGCGATCGGCGAGGCCGAAGAGCCGGAGCGGATCGAAAAGTTCCTCAACGATTCCGATCCCGGCGCCAAGGCGGCCATGGAAGCCCAGGGCTGAGACGGCGCCAAACGACGCAACGCGGGGTGACCTGCCGCCCGTTCCCGTGACCGGGACGGGCGGTAAGTGACCCCGCGTTGCGGTTTAACCGAAGGATTAATGTCTGACGGCGGGCCCCCACCGTGAGGTGAGGACCCGCCGTCGGCGGATCAGCTGGCCTTGGCCAGACCCGTCCGGGCCATGGCATCCGTGTAGGCCGTGTGCATTTCCGCCAGGTACTCCTCCTGGCGGACCGGGGTCCCGGCGAAGGCGCGGCCGCTGAGCGAGCGGACCTTGTAGGTCTTGAGGCCGCGGCGCCAGATCATGGGCACTTCGGTCTTGAGCAGCAGGTTGGCCAGGCGGTTGGCTTCGGTGCCGTGGGCCACGATCACCGAGGCGCGGGGCACGAGGGCCAGGAACTTCAGCAGCGGCTTGAGGCCGGCGGAAATCTGGTCCGGCGTGAACTTGCCGTTGGCCTCGCCGGGAACGTACCAGGGGTGGACGTTCCACGGCATGACGAATTCGGGGCGCAGGCCCAGCTTCCACTGGATGCCGAGCATGCGGGTGGCCGCCTCGTCGTCGCCGGCGGTGATGAAACCCGACGCGTCCGCGGTGCCGATGTTGGAGTAGAGGCTGATGATGCGGCACTCATCGACATCGTGCATGGGGTCCACGTAGGGGACAGAGGTGCCAGCCTTGGCTGCCTGGAGAGCGTCACAGAGCTCATTGACGGGGGCGACGTTAGGTTCGTACCGGCGGCTCAGGAGCTCTTCGCGGAAATTTTCAGTGGCCAGGGCTGTCATATGTTGCTGGGTCTCCTGCGGGATTGGCAAAGCTGCCACACCGGACGCGGGCACGCCGAATACAGGGCATGAAGAGCATTGGTGTGGTTTGAAAATGTGGTGTGGACCGATTCGGGACCGATCCTTATCAGTCTATCAAGCCCCGCGAAATGCAGCACCGGCCCGTGCTCCGGCAGCCCGGCCGCTGCCTTGGCGACGGCGTCACGATGGCCCGGCCAGTGCCTTGGCGGCGTCCGGGCGCTGCTACCAGAGGCGCTTGGTGGCGCGGCGGGCGCCCTCGCCGAGGGCCTCCAGCTTGGCGTAGGCAATTTGCGGATGCACCCTGCCGCCCAGCCCGCAGTCGGTGGATGCGATCACGTTCTCTCGTCCCACGAGCTCCGCGAAGCGCACGATCCGGTCCGCCACGAGGTCCGGGTGTTCCACGACGTTCGTGGCGTGGGAGACGACACCGGGGATGATCACCTTGCCCTCGGGGAGCGTGGTGTCCTCCCACACCCGCCACTCGTGCTCGTGCCGGACATTGGCCGCTTCGAAGGAGTAGCCGCCGGCGTTGACCTGCAGGACCGAGCCGACGATGTCCGCGAAGGGGATGTCCGTGGTGTGCGGGCCGTGCCAGGAACCCCAGCAGACATGCAACCGGATCTTGTCCTGCGGGAGGTCGCGCAGCGCCCAGTTGGTGGCTTCGACCCGGAGCTGAATGAACTTCAGGTAGTCCTCGAGGCTCGGCTCGGGGTTGATCTGGTCCCAGCTCTCGGCCAGCGACGGGTCATCGAGCTGGACCGTCAGGCCGGCGTCGATGATGGCTTTGTATTCCTCGCGCATCGCGTCGGCGCAGGCATAGAGGAGTTCCTCGTCGCTCTTGTAGTACTCGTTGGCCACGCGGGCGCACGAACCGGGGGAGAGCGACGCGACGAATCCCTCGGTGAGGCCGGCCGCGGCCAGGCCCGTCTTGAGGTTGGCGACGTCCGAGGCCACGAGTGCCTGGCCGGTGTACGTCAGCGGCCCCGCGATCTTCGGCTGCGTCACGGCACGGCGGTGCGCCAGGATCCCCGAGGACGGGTCGTTGTAGGCGTCATTGAACTTCTGCCGGTCCCGGCGGTCGGGGAACGAGGTCAGGACGATCTTGCCCGGCGAGGAACGGTGCACCTTCGCGTCGGCCCAGCGGTCCACGTCGGTCGGTTCCAGGCCGCCGAGGCGCGAGAAGGAATAGTTCCACCAGGCGCCGTAGTCCACGGAGCTGGACATCGTGTGCCCGTACTCGCCGTCGTTGGCGATGTCGATGCCGAGATCCTTCTGGCGCTGGACGACGTCAACCACCGAGGTTTTCAGCAGGTCCAGGAACTCGGGCGTGATGCCGTCGGCCTCTTTGGCCTCGTTCGCGGCGATCAGCTCGGGCGTCCGGGGCAAAGAGCCGGCGTGGGTGACGCGGATGTGGTCGATGTTCCGGGAAGTCTTGTTCTGGGGCTCGGTCTTTTCGGACATGGCGCGGTTTCCTTTCCATCGGTCCTGGCGGTAGCACCGGTGCCGGCCACGGCGGCCGCGGTTGGGCAGGCTGTGTCCGGGAGGGTTGCTGCGGCGTCAACGGTCCAGGTCCCTCGGCCGCTCGGGATGGTCACTCTCACTCAATTCCACCCCGGCCCGTCCCGCAAGTCGCGCCCACTATGTGTCGGGCATGGCCCGGTGGATGGTGCAGTTGGCGTTCACCGCAGCCTAGCTGCCGGTCCACGCGAGGACCCAAAGCGATGCCGGTCACCGTTTTCGGCTAAACTTGGGTGGTAAGAGCCCCGGAACTCTGGCGTTGGGTAAGAGCACAGCGGTAGATTCGGGGCATTCTCATGAACGGCGCTGAGCTGCGGTGGCCACCTGGTCAATCGCACGCAGTTTGGCCCGAACGAATGGGGGAGGATCCCATGCCAGCAATCGTGATCGTCGGAGCCCAGTGGGGCGACGAAGGCAAAGGAAAGGCCACCGACCTGCTCGGCGGCCGGGTTGACTACGTCGTCAAGCCCAATGGCGGCAACAACGCCGGGCACACCGTCGTCGTAGGCGGTGAGAAGTATGAGCTCAAGCTCCTTCCTGCCGGCATCCTGAGCCCGAACGCGGTTCCGATCATCGGCAACGGCTGCGTGGTGAACCTGGAAGCCCTGTTCCAGGAAATCGACGGCCTCGAGGCCCGCGGCGCGGACACGTCCCGGCTGCGCGTCTCCGCCAATGCCCACCTCGTGGCGCCGTACCACCAGGTTCTGGACAAGGTCACCGAACGTTTCCTCGGCAGCCGCGCCATCGGCACCACCGGCCGCGGCATCGGCCCGGCGTACATGGACAAGGTGGCCCGACTCGGCATCCGCGTCCAGGACGTCTTCGACGCCTCGATCCTGCGCCAGAAGGTCGAAGGATCGCTGCGCCAGAAGAACGAGCTCCTGGTCAAGGTCTACAACCGCCGCGACATCGAGGTGGACGAGATCGTGGAGTACTTCCTGTCCTTCGCCGAACGCCTTCGCCCGCTGGTCATTGACAGCACTTTCGTCCTGAACACCGCCCTGGATGAGGGCAAGGTGGTCCTCATGGAGGGCGGCCAGGCCACTTTCCTGGACGTCGACCACGGCACCTACCCGTTCGTCACGTCCTCCAACCCGACCGCCGGCGGCGCCTCCGTGGGCTCCGGCATCGGTCCCACCCGCATCTCGCGCTCCATCGGCATCATCAAGGCGTACACCACGCGCGTCGGCGCCGGGCCGTTCCCCACGGAACTGTTCGACGAGATGGGCATGTACCTGCAGAAGACCGGCGGTGAGTTCGGTGTCAACACCGGCCGTCCCCGCCGCTGCGGCTGGTACGACGCAGTCCTGGCCCGCCACGCCTCCCGCGTCAACGGCTTCACGGACTACTTCGTCACGAAGCTGGACGTGCTCACGGGTATCGAGCAGATCCCGGTCTGCGTGGCCTACGATGTCGACGGCGTGCGGCACGACGAAATGCCCATGACCCAGACCGAGTTCCACCACGCCAAGCCGATCTTCGAGTACTTCGAAGGCTGGACCGAGGACATCACCGGCGCCCGAACCCTGGAAGACCTGCCGGAAAACGCCCGGAACTACGTCTTGGCGCTGGAGAAGCTCTCCGGTACCCGGTTCTCCGCGATCGGCGTCGGACCGGACCGCGACCAGACGATCGTCGTCAACGACCTGATCAACGACTAACACTTTAGAAACTGACGCTCGACGGCGGCGGGTCACCCTGGCAGGGGCGGCCCGCCGCCGTCGCTGTTAAGGTCCTTGTTAGGGGGCCGTGCTGAGGCTCGCGCTGAGTCGCGGCTAAGACGGGCTTGCTGCGCGGGCCTACTGCGAGGACGTGAAGCGCAGCGAAAGCCAGTTTTCCCGGCATGCCCTGGCGGTGGCTTCGGCGTCGCGGAGGCCGGCGAGCCGGATGATTTCGGTGTGCTGGGCCACGGATCCCCGGGCGGCAAAGGAGCCGAAGCGCATCCGCTCCACCCGGCGCAGGACCGGGGTGGTTTGTTCCAGGAGGTCCCGGAGCACCGGGTTGCCGCTGACGGCGACAAAGACCGCGTGGAAATCGTCGTCGGCCTTCAGCGCCGACTCGACATCCGCGTTTTGCAGGGCCTGATCGAAGCGCGAGTTGGCCTCGGCCATGGCGGAAATGTGCTCCTCCGTCAGGAGCGGGACGGCCAGGCGTGCGGCCAGCTCGTGAAGCCCGGCCACCACCTGCTGCGTGCTCTCGGTCGAGGCCTGGTCGTAGGGGGCCACGATGGTCGCCTTGCCCGGCAGTGCAATGACCAGGCCGGCGTGTTCCAGCCGGAGCAGCGCCTCCCGGATGGGGGTCCGGCTGACGCCCAGCCACGCTTCCAGTTCCGTGTCCTTCAGCCGTTCGCCGGGCTCGAAAGTGCCGTCGACGATCGCGCTCCGGATCGAGTCGAAGACGTTGTCCCGGAGCAGCGGCCGCTTGTGGACTCCGGAGAGCGAGGGGACGGGCATGCAACATATCGTATATCCCTCTTGTCCTCCCGGAGCCGGTACCGGACAATACAATATATTGCATGTTGGATGTTCGAGATGCCGTTTCCACCGCGAGCGAAGGACCGTCGATGGCCATCACCGATTTTGAGCGCTACCCACTGATGTTTGGACCGAGTCCCATTCATCTGTTGCCACGGCTCACCGCCCATCTGGGCGGTGCCCGGATCTGGGCGAAACGGGAGGACGTCAACAGCGGCCTCGCGTTTGGCGGCAACAAGACCCGCAAGCTGGAATACTTCGTCCCGGAGGCCCTGGCGCAGGGCGCGGACACCTTGGTGTCGATTGGCGGCTACCAGTCCAACCACACCCGCCAGGTCGCGGCGGTGGCAGCGAAACTCGGCCTCAAGGCCCGCCTGGTCCAGGAAAACTGGGTCGACTGGCCGGATCCGTTGTCCGACCGTGTGGGCAACATCCTGCTGTCGCGCATCATGGGGGCAGATGTCCGGCTGGACAGTGCGGGCTTTGACATCGGCATCCGCAGCAGCTGGGAAAACGCCATCGAAGAGGTCAAAGCCGCAGGCGGCAAGCCGTACGCCATCCCGGCCGGCGGGTCCGACCACAGGCTGGGCGGACTGGGCTTCGCCAACTGGGCTTACGAGGTGGAACAGCAAGAGCGCGAGCTCGGCGTCTTCTTCGACACCATCGTCGTCTGCACGGTCACGGGCTCCACTCACGCCGGGATGATCGCGGGCTTTGCCGGCCAGGACAAACCGCGCCGGGTGATCGGCATCGATGCCTCGGCGACCCTGCAGAAGACCCGCGACCAGGTGGAACGCATCGCCCGGAACACCGCCGAGCTGATCGGCCTGGGCCGGGACCTCCGCGACGACGAAATCACCGTCATGGAAGGCTGGGCCGGGGATCTCTATGGCATTCCGGTCGACTCCACCTTGGAGGCCATCCGCCTTGGCGCCTCGCTCGAGGCCATGATCACCGACCCCGTGTACGAGGGCAAGTCCCTTGCCGGGCTGATCGACCTCGTGAAAAGCCGCGAGATTCCGGCCGGAAGCAATGTCCTTTACGCCCACCTGGGCGGGCAGATCGCCCTCAACGCCTACAGCGGGCTCTTCCGGTCCTGAGCCGGCGGCGCCGTCCGGCACAACTGGGCCGCGGCGCTGACGACGACGGCGGGTCCCCTGGCGACGGGACCCGCCGTCGTCGTCATTCCGCCGCTAAAATCCCCGGCTGCGCCCGGTCCGAAAAAAGAAATAATGATTTTCCGATTGGTGCGTAACCTTTCGGGTCACCCCGACGATTACTCCTTTGTAAGCGCCGCCGGAGCCAGGACCCCCATCGGGCACCGGACGGCCTTCCACCGTAAGCGCCGGCCGGCGCCTTCCCCCCATCTGGTCTCCGGTCGGCCCTTTACCGAAAGCGCTTGTCGGCGCCTGCCCCCCAACGGGCGCCGGCAAGCCTTCCACGGCGAGAGCGGGCTGTCGACGGCCCACGAGGCCTCAGCCCGCCTTCCACCAAAAAACAAAGGATGTATGTCTGTTATGAAGAGTGTTAGCAACACCACCAAGATTGCTGTCGGCGCCGCCATCCTCGCAGTCGGAGGATTCTCCGGCATCGGGCTCGCCAACGCGGCCCAGATGTCCAGCACCCAGCAGTCTGAAGTGACCCACGCTACGCCCGCCACCCCGGCGACCCCTGCGGTCCCGGCTACCCCGACCCTCCCGGCAAAGCCTGCCGTCCCGGCCACCCCCGCAGTTCCCGCGGCACCGTCGGCCGATGGCTCGGCCCAAGGCCACACCGCCGCCGACGCCGACGTCAAGGGCACCGAGGGTGCAGGCGAAGGCTCCGTCGACGCCGACCAGGACGGCGCCACCGTCAAGGGCGACGCCAGCGTGACGGGTGCTGGCGCTGAGGCGCGCGCCAACGCCAACGTCAAGGCCGCGGTCCCCGCTGTTCCTGCTGTCCCCGGAGCCAACGGCGTTCCGGCCACCCCGGCCGTTCCCGCCACTCCGTCCGTCGAGCTGCCCCAGCACGACAAGTAATCTCCGGCTCTTGAGCCTGGACCCCGGTGGGGTCCGCAAGCAGGAACCTCTCGCTTTGAGGGGCCCGGGGGTGCGGCCGCTAGACTTTTTGGGGCCGCACCCCAGCAGTAACGGAAGGACAGCCTCTTGGCACAGCAGCTAAGCGACGACGACTTGTCAGCCGCTTTAGCTGGCGACCCATCAGGCTTCAGCGCGGTGTACGTGGCAATTTCCCCCGCCGTGCTGGGATATTTCCGGGCCAGGGGAGTGGACGACGCCGAGGCCCTGACCCAAGATGTGTTCGTGGACGTCCTGCCAAAACTGGCCGGCGTCACGGGCGGCCACACGGGTCTGCGGACGTTTATTTTCTCCGTGGCCCACGCCCGGCTGGTGGACTACCGGCGGCGCGAGCAACGCACGCCGCATCTGGCCGAATACGACCCCCTGAACGACGCGCGGTCCTCGGCATCGGCCGAAGACGAGGCGCTCGGCTCTTTGGGCGGTATCTCTGACACTCTCGCGAGGCTCAACGAGGAGCAGCGGGAAGTTCTGGTCCTGCGCATCGTCGCGGACCTTTCCATCGAACAGGTGGCCGGCATCATGGACAAGACACCGGGTGCCATCAAACAGCTTCAGCGGCGCGGGCTCAGTGCCCTGCGCGAACTCGTAACCGAAAAGGACCACGCAGCATCATGACGGGCACCCGCGACCCCCAGCAGGATGGCAGCATCCACGCGATGCTGAGCGACTCCGGCCTCGAAACCGCCGCCGAACTCCGGAGCGCGCTCGAACAGCTCCACGCCCTGGTCCCGGAGGCGGCGCCCAAACCCCGCGCCGACCTCGTGGCAATGCTCACGTCCGGAACAGCCAGGGCAGCCGGGCCGGACGCCGTCGTCGTCAATCTTGCTGATCGACGCAGGGCAGGGAACCGCCGCCTCGCGATCGTGGGCGGCGCCGTGATCGGTGCCATGAGCCTGGGCGCGGGGGCCGTGGCGGCTTCCAGCGAGGATTTCCGGCACAGCGTCAGCCAAACCGTCGGTGTCATCTTCCAGCCCTCGGGCCACGCGACTCAGGCCCCGGAACATGTCCAGCCGTCGCCGGCTTCTGTCCCGGCCTTCCCCGCGCCTGCCGGCACTGCCCCTGCCGGCACTTCGGGCACTGCACTGCCGTCCAGCGGCGCACCCGCCGGCGCGGCACGGGACGACGGCAAGGAGGCGGCCGAGCAGGCCGGACACACGCCTCCCGTCTCGCCCCCCGCCGTCGGCCGGGACGGCATCCTGCCGGCTCCGGGCCACGGGCCGCAAGCGCCGGGCCTACCCACGATGCCCGGCAATCCCGGTGGTTCCGGCGGCGAGGACCTGCCCCGCGTCCCCGGCTACATCACGCCAACCCTGCCCGCGATTGTTCCGACGAAGGCTCCTGACCACTCCTAAACCGTTAAAGCAGTTGCGCTATCACTTCGGGTCGTTCTCAGCGCTGAGAACGACCCGAAGTGATAGCGCAACGGTGGGGTGGCGGCGGGACGGTGGCTAGGCCAGGATCTGCCGCTTGGCGGAAATGACGCCGGTGTCGAAGCCGGCCAGGTGCAGGCCGCCATGGAAACGGGCATGCTCAATTTTCACGCAGCGGTCCATCACGACGTCGAGCCCGGCGGCCTCGGCCTCCTTCGCTACGTCCTCGTGCCACGAACCCAGCTGCAACCACAGCGTCTTGGCGCCGGCCGCGATGGCCTCCTCCAGGACACCCGGCAGGTCATCGTGCTTGCGGAACACATCCACGATGTCCGGACTCACCGGAAGATCCGCGAGCGAGGGGTACGTCGGCTCGCCCAGGATTTCCTTCACCACGGGGTTCACGAAATAGACCTTGTACCGGGTGGAGGACTGCAGGTAGGTCGCCACGAAATAGCTCGCCCGGGACGGCTTGTCCGAGGCCCCCACAATTGCGATGGATTTCGCCTGCCGCAGCAGCTTCAGGCGTTCCGGCGCCGAGGGCCCGGTCCAGGTTCTGGTTTCTTCCGTGCTCATGCGTTTGCTCCGATCGTGCAGCTGTCCGCCGGCAGGACGTCCGGGGCGGATTGTTCGGACTGTTCCGATGCCGCCGTCAGCGCCTGGTCGAGGTCCCACAGGATGTCCTCGAGATCCTCCAGGCCCACCGAGATGCGGACCAGGTCCTCGGGGACGCCGGCGGCTTCCAGCTGTTCCGGGCTCAACTGCTGGTGCGTGGTGGACCCCGGGTGGATGACGAGGGTCCGGGAATCGCCCACATTGGCCAGGTGCGAGGCCAGCTGCAGGGCCTCGATGAACTTCTGGCCTGCCGCGCGTCCGCCCTTCACCCCGAAGGAGAACACTGAGCCGGGACCCAGCGGCAGGTACTTCCTGGCCCGCTCGAAGTGCGGGTGCGAGGGCAGCCCGGAGAAGTTCACGTAGGCCACGCGCTCGTCGGCCTCAAGCCATTCGGCCACGGCCTGGGCGTTGCTGAGGTGCTCGTCGAGGCGCTGGGGGAGCGTCTCCACGCCCTGCAGGAGCTGGAACGCCGACTGCGGGGACAGTGCCGGGCCGATGTCGCGCAGCTGCTCGCAGCGCAGCTTGGTAAGGAAGCCGTACTCGCCGAAGTTGCCCCACCACGAGACGTTGCCGTAGGAGGCCACGGGCTCGGTCATCGTGGGGAACTTGCCGTTGCCCCAGTTGAAGCGGCCGCTCTCCACAATCACGCCACCCAGGGTGGTGCCGTGGCCGCCGAGGAACTTCGTGGCGGAGTGGATGACGATGTCCGCCCCGTGCTCGATCGGCCGCACGAGATACGGCGTGCTCAAGGTGGCGTCGACGACGAGTGGGATGCCGGCGTCGTGCGCCACCTTCGCCAGGGCCGCAAGGTCCTGGACTTCCGAGGACGGGTTGGCCACCACCTCGACGAAGATCGCCTTGGTGTTCTTCCGGATTGCCGCGGCGTAGTCCGCCGGGTCCGTGCCGGGAACGAAGGTGGTGTCCACGCCGAAGCGGCGCAGGGTGACGTCCAGCTGGGTCACCGTGCCGCCGTAGAGCTGGGAGGCGGCCACGATATGGTCCCCGGCCTGGGTCAGCGCGGCGAAGGTGATGAACTCCGCGGCCATGCCCGAGGACGTGGCCACTGCGCCGATCCCGCCTTCGAGGGACGCGATGCGTTCCTCGAAGGCGGCCACGGTGGGGTTGCCGATCCGCGAGTAGATGTTGCCGTACTTTTGCAGGGCGAAGAGGTTCGCGGCGTCCTGGGTGTCCTTGAAGACGAAGGACGTGGTCTGGTAGATCGGCACGGCGCGGGCGCCGTGCTCGGCGTCGGGAGTGCCGCCGGCGTGCAGGGCGCGGGTGCGGAAGCCGAAGCTGCGCTCCGCCACTACGCGGCCACCTCAACCTGTGCCACGGGCGTGCCGGACAGGTCCAGTTCCGTGCCGTGCTTGCGGGCGAGGTCGGCCTCGAGTTCGCGGACGATCGGCAGGATGTCCTGACCGAACGCGGCCACCTCTTCCTGGAAGTGCAGGTAGCCGGTGAGGAACAGGTTCACGCCGATCTTCTTGTACTCCACGATCCGCTCGGCGATCTGCTCCGGGGTGCCGATCAGCTGGGTCTTGAAGCCGTCGTTGTACTGGACCAGGTCCTCGAAGCTCGAGTCGGCCCACATGCCCTTGCCATCCTTGGTGGACGGTCCGGCTTCCTGGACGGCGTCGCGGAAGCCCTGGACGGCGGGCTTGTGCGCCTTTTCGACGATCTCGCGGAGGGTGTCCCGGGCCTCCTTCTCGGAGTCGCGGGCGATGACGAAGCCGTTGAGGCCGAACTTCGGAGAAGGCAGCCGGCCCTCGGTGCCGCGGCGGGTCTCGCCGGACGCAGCGACCACTCCGGCGATGTTCTCCTTGAACCCCTCAAGGTCCTTGCCGTTGGAGAAGTACCAGTCCGTCACACGGCCGGCGGTGGCCTGCGCGGCAGTCGAATTGCCGCCGAAGAAGATCTCGGGGTGGGCCCGGCCCGGCACGTCCACCGGTGCCGGCTGCAGGGTGAAATCGGTGATGTTGTAGTACTTGCCGGACTGGCTGAAGTTCTTTTCGGTCAGCAGGCCGCGGAGCACGCGGATGAATTCCTCGGTGCGGACGTAGCGCTCGTCGTGTTCGAGCCATTCGAGGCCGAAGTTCTCAAACTCCGCCTTGAGCCAGCCGGAGACGATGTTGACGGCGGCCCGGCCGTTGGAGATGTGGTCCGCGGTGATGAGGTACTTCGCCAGCACGCCGGGGTGCCATATGCCGGGGTGGACGGCGGCGATCACCTTGAGCCGCTCCGTGGCGGCCAGCAGGGCGAGACTGAACGAGGTGGCCTCGTGCTGCTTGTCGGCGCCGTAGGAGGCGGCGTAGCGGGTCTGGGTCAGGGCGTATTCGAAGCCGGAGTTCTCGGCGATCCGGGCCAGCTTCTTGTTGTACTCGAAGTCCCAGCCGGTGCGTTGTTCGATCGTGGAGACCACGAGACCGCCGGAGACGTTCGGGACCCAGTAGGCGAATTTCAGGGGTTCGGAAAGACGGGCGACGCTGCTGATGTCAGTCATGGGGTTTCCTTTACTTCTGGGTGGGGATGGCTGCTACGGGGACGGCCGCGGCGCGTTCGCGCAGCACGTCCTGGATGCCGGCGACGGCCGGCTCGTTCTGGAGGGAGGTGGTGTCGCCCAGCGTGGTTCCTTCGAAGAGCTGGGTCAGCAGCCGGCGCATGATCTTGCCGCTGCGGGTCTTCGGCACATCGGGGATGACGACGACGTCGCGCGGCTTGGCGATCGGGCCGATCGCCTTCGCGACGTGCGCTTTCAGGGCGCCGTGGATGTCGGCGGTGGCCGCCGAATCCTTCAGCACCACGAACGCGATGATCGCGTGTCCGGTCTTCGGGTCCGCGACGGGGCATACCCCGGCCTCCACCACGTCCGGGTGGGAGACGAGGGCCGATTCGATTTCGATGGTGGAGAGCAGGTGGCCGGAGACGTTGAGCGTGTCGTCCACCCGCCCGAGGATCCAGATGTCGCCGTCGTCGTCATATTTGGCGCCGTCACCGGCGAGGAACCAGCCCTGCGCCGCGTACTGGCGCCAGTACGAATCGAAGTAGCGGCGCGGGTTGCCCCAGACCGTCCGCGCGATGGCGGGACCGGGCGCGTCGACCACGATGAAGCCCTGGACGCCCGGCGGCACGGTGGTGCCGGCGTCGTCCACGATCCGGGTGCTGACGCCCGGCAGCGGCCGGGCGGCGCAGCCGGGCTTGAACTCGGTGTCGGTCGGGGCGGGGGAGAGGATGGTGGCGCCGGTTTCGGACTGCCACCAGGTGTCCACCATCGGGGCAGTGCCGGCGCCGAGGTTGGCCCGCAGCCAGCGCCAGGCCTCGGGGTTGACGGCCTCGCCGACGGTGCCGAGGAGCCGGATGGAGGAGAGGTCGTACGTGTCCGGTACGCCGTCCGGGAACCAGCCCATCAGGGAGCGGACCAGGGTGGGCGCGGTGTAGTACTGCGTGACGCCGTAGCGTTCGATGATCTCGAAGTGCCGGCCCGGGTGCGGGGTGTCGGGGGTGCCCTCGAAGATCACCTGGGTGGCGCCGTTGGAGAGCGGGCCGTAGAGCTCGTAGGTGTGCGCGGTGACCCAGGCGAGGTCGGCTGTGCACCAGTGGACGTCCTGGTCCCGCAGCGCGGGGTCCGGGTTGCTGAAGAGGTGCTCGAAACTCCAGGAGGCCTGCGTGAGGTAGCCGCCGGAGGTGTGGACCAGGCCCTTGGGCTTACCGGTGGTGCCGGAGGTGTACATGATGAACAGCGGCGTCTCGGCGTCGAACGCCTCGGCTTCGTGGATCTCGGAGGCGGTCCCGACGGCGTCGTGCCACCAGAGGTCGCGGCCTGCGGTCATCGGGACGGTGTCCAGCAGTTCCGGCGCCGTGGTCCGGTTGACCACCAGGACGTGCTCGATCGCGTTCTTGCCGGCGACGGCGGCATCCGCATTGTCCTTGACCGGCACGGGCACGCCGCGGCGGAACTGGCCGTCCGTGGTGACCAGCAGCTTGGCGCCGGTGTCCTCGACCCGGAAGCGGAGCGCCTCGGCGGAGAACCCGCCGAAAACGAGGGAATGAATGGCTCCGATCCGGGCCGCGGCGAGGGTGATGACCACGGTCTCCGGGATGACCGGAAGGTAGATCACCACACGGTCGCCCTTGGTGATGCCGAGATCCAGCAGGGCATTGGCGGCCTTGGAGACCTCGCGCTGCAGCTCCGCGTACGTGATGGTGCGGCGGTCGCCCGGTTCGCCCTCGAAGTGGAGGGCCACCTTGTCCCCGCGTCCCGCGGCCACGTGGCGGTCCACGCAGTTGTGGGCGACGTTGAGTTTGCCGCCGTCGAACCAGCTGATCTGCGGGCCGAGACCGGCTTCGACGTCGGCAGGAATCATACGGTGGGCCGTGTGCCAGGGCTTGCCGCCGGAGGCATCGCCGCTGGAGGCGTCACCGGCAGGGCCGGCGGCGAAGTCGCCGGAAAGGTCCGCCCAGTCGAGCCGGAGGGCGGCTTCCTCCCAGAAGGCGATCCGCTCCGCCTCGGACATGAGGGCGGGCGTCGTGGTCTCGGGCGTGGACACGGAATTGACAGTCATAGGTGTGCTCCATCGGTCCTGGCGGTAGCACCCTGCTGATGGCCAGGGTTGCTGCGGCTGCATCGATCCAGGTCTCTTGGCCGCTCGGGATGGTTGTACTTCACACTAAAGGGATGCGCGTCCCGATCGTGAAATTGCCGTCTTGTGCCACGTAATATTCGGCTCTGCAGAATTTTGTGGCCTTTCGGCGGTCATTTCTTCGACGCCGGCGCCGCGGCTGCCAGCCGTCCGGTGCGCTCGCGGGTACTGCGCGTAGGCTGTGCTCATGCCCCATGTCAACGATCCTGCAGTCCTCGAACGGCTGATGCGCACCAAGGGGCGGTGGGCCATCGTCGGCCTCTCCACCAACGAATGGCGCGCCGCCTTCGACACCTCTCTGTTCATCCGCGACCGGCTGGGCATGGAGATCATTCCGGTGAACCTGCCGGGCGATCCGGTGCACGGCGAAACGGGTTATGCCAGGCTCGCCGACATCCCGGACAGCAAACGGCCCATCGACGTCGTGGACTGCTTCGTGAATTCGCAGAAGGTGGGCGCCGTCGTGGACCAGGCAATCGCCGTCGGCGCCAAGGCCGTCTGGATGCAACTGGGCGTCATTGACGAGGTGGCCGCCGAGCGCGCGAAAGCCGCCGGCCTCGATGTGATCATGAATGCGTGTCCGGCGCAGGACGCCGTGCGCTTCGGCTTGTAGCCCCCGCAACGGAACCTGAAACAGTAGGCTCGAAGCATGGATGCAGTTGCACTTCGGGTCCTTTGCCTCGGTTTCCCCGGGGCCTTCGAGGACTTTCCGTTCGGTCCTGAGACCTCCGTCTTCAAGGTCCGCGCCGCCGTCTCGGGCGAGCTCCGGGCCAAGATGTTCGCGCTGTCAGCGATGGACGAGGCCGACTTTTCCGTCAGCCTGAAATGCGAGCCGGTGCTCGCGCAGCAGCTGCGTGCTGCCCACCCGGAAATCACCGGCGCCTGGCACCTGAACAAGACGCACTGGAACGGCGTCCGGCTGGACGGCTCGTTGCCCGATTCCATGATCCGCGACATGGTGGAGGACTCCTACGACCTCGTGGTCGCTACGCTCAGCCGGCGCCAGCAGGAGCAGCTCGGCTGGGCCCGGCTCGCGGAGGGAGGGCAGGCGTGAACACGCGGATCGCCGGCGGTGCGCTGAACTATGCGGGCATCGGCGCCACGGAACATGGCCCGCCGCCCGAGGGCGTCGAATGCCTTGTCACGCAGGCCCATGTGGGGGAGGGAATGGCGGCCTACCGGCGTGCGGTCCAGGGCATGCTGACGTGGCAGCTCCAGAAACGGTCAGGGCTGCGGGTCCGGGCGGAGTCCGGCGTCGTGGTCCCCGGAACCCGCGTGGTGAGCGGTTTCGGCGTCGGGCCCTTCCGCATCAACGCCCCCTGCGAAGTGGTCTGGGTGCGACGGCCGGTGACGGGCGACGGCCCGCAGTCCGCCGGATTCGGCTACGGCACCCTGCCGGGACATCCGGTCCGCGGCGAAGAGGCGTTCGAGATCTCGATCGATGCGCAGGGGATGGTGACCATCGCGATCACCGCGTTCGGCGCACCGTCCAACTGGTTCTACGCGGCGGGCGGCGTCGTGACCAGGCGGGCACGGCGGCACGTCACTTCCAGATACATTAGGAGTGCCCAAGAACTGGCCGCAGGTGTGAGCTGAGCAGGAGCCAATGGATGCTTGATCAACAGACCCTTGACCGATTGTGGAATTTCGATGAACCGGCGCTCTCCGAAGCCCGCTTCCGCGAGGCACTTGCCGAGCCCGGCTACGACGCCGATGAACGCGCCGAACTCACCACGCAGCTGGGCCGGGCCATCGGGCTGCAGGGCCGCTTCGAGGAAGCCGACGCGCTCCTGGACGCGGTCGACGGCGACGAGCCCACCGTGGCGGTGCGTGTGCTCCTGGAACGCGGCCGGGTGCTCAATACCAGCGGCCATCCCGAGATGGCCGTGCCGCTCTTTGAACAGGCCGCCGAACTCGCGGACCACCTGGGCGAGGAATTCCTGGCCGTGGATGCGCTGCACATGCTCGCCATAGCCGACTCGGCGCACGCCGTGACGTGGACCCGAAGCGCCCTGGAGTACGCGTCCACGGTCCACGATGAGCGGACCAAGCGATGGATCGTCTCCCTCCACAACAACCTCGGCTGGACGCTGCACGACGCCGGCCGCTGCACCGAGGCCATGGTGGAGTTCCAGCTCGCCGAACAGTGGGCCGGGAGGATCGGGACCCCGCGGCAGCAGGAACTGGCCCGCGAGGCCATCAAGGCCTGCTGACGGCCGAACCCGCCACATTTTGCACCAAATTGAGAGGAATTTTCCGTGATATTCATTGTCGTCAAATTCAAGGTCAAGCCCGAATGGTCCGAGCGCTGGCTCGGCCTCGTGGACGATTTCACCCAGTCCACCCGGAAGGAGCCGGGCAACCTCTGGTTCGACTGGTCCCGCAGCGTGGAGGATCCCAACGAGTTCGTCCTGGTCGAGGCCTTCAAGGACGACGCCGCAGGCGACCACGTCAACAGCGAGCACTTCAAGAAGGCTATGGCGGATATGCCCCAGGCGCTCGTGGAGACGCCCCGCATCATCAGCCGCCAGTTCGACGGCGAAGGCTGGGACCGGATGGGCGAACTCACCATCTAGCCACCCGCCCCCGCATCGATTGCTCCACAAACGCCCTTTTGAAGCCTCAGAATGGCGTTGGGCCCACGCCGGCCGGGTTCCCTGGCCGAGCTTGCGAGGCGAGGGGGCCGTTGGGGAGCAATCGATGGGAAAATTGGGGCATGTGGATCGGCTGGATTGAATTCGACCTCCTCCTCGGCGACGTCCACAGCCTGAAGGAGAAACGCTCCGTGGTGCGGCCGGTACTTGCCGAGCTGAAGCGGCGCTTCGATGTCTCCGTGACCGAGGCGGACCTGCACGACCAGCACCGGCGCACCGTGATTGGCGTGGGCCTCGTCGCGGCCGACCGGGCCCATCTCGTGGAGGTGCTGGCCGGCGTCGAACGCTTCATGGCCGCCCGGCCGGAGATGGAGCTGCTCAGCGCCCGGCAGCGGGAGCTCCGAAGCGACGACTAAACCCTTATCGTTTGCTCCGCAAACGTCCTTTTGAGGCTCCATAACGGCACTTATGGAGCAATCGATTGGACGGTGTGGATAACTTCTGCGGCGTCGACGCGGTTCTGGTCTCATGAACCCATGAAGACCGCTCGCCCGTTGCCAGGCAATTTCCAGGGACGCCCCTTCACCGTTGTCGAAGCAGCGAATGCCGGGGTGTCGCCCAAAAGGCTCCGCCACCGCTCATTGGCCGTGCTGGGCAGGGGGATTCGTACCCTGGGCCCGACGCCGGGGCTTCCCCTGAGCGTGCGAGTGCGGCCCTTCATTGAGGTCAATGAGCGATGCGCCGCGTCGCACCTCACCGCGGCGGAGCTCGGTGGGCTTCCGGCGCGGCAACCAAAGGAGGGACCGGAGATGTACCACGTGATCAGGCCCGAGGGCGCGGCCCACCTCAACCGGCCGCACGTCATCGTTCACCGGATGAAGCTCTACGACGACGAGATCACGCTTCTGGACGGGATTCCCATCACCACCCCGGAGCGAACCTGGCTGGATTTGGCCGAAATGCTGACCGTAGACGAACTCGTTGTGGCCGGCGACAGCTGCGTCCGGATGCCTCGGCCGGAATTCGAGGCCAGGGACGTGCCGCTGTGCACGCCAGGCGATCTGCAGCGGATGATCGACCGCCACAAGGGAAAGCGCGGGATCCGCAAGGCGGGGGAAGCTATTGCGCTCATTCGGGTGGGCTCGGATTCGCCGCAGGAGTCTTTGTTGAGGCTGGCGATTGTGCGGGCCGGTCTGCCCGAACCCGAGCTGAACGTGCCGATCATCGACGACGCAGGAACGCGGCATCATGAACCTGACTTGTCTTACAGAAGATACCGGATCGGCATCGAGTATGAGGGCGAACTCCACGGTGCCGAAGGGCAGATTGTCCGGGACATCGCCCGTTCCGAGCGTTACACGGCCCTCGGCTGGACAGAGGTCCGGATCTCCAAGCGGCATATGGCATATGATGCGAAAGCCGCGGTTGCCAAGGTCCGGACCGCGCTCGTGCAGGCCGGCTGGCGTCCGGGCCGATGAACCAAAACGACTGCTCCGCAACTGCCCTTCTGAGGGTTCAAAAGGGCGGTTGCGGAGCAGTCGATGGAGGGTGGCGGTGGGTGGCGGTGGGGACTAGCCGAAGTACTTCGGCAGGGTCGCCTCGTGGGCTTCGCGGAGCGCGTCAAGGCTCATGGGTTCGACGCCGTTGATCTCCAGCGTGCCGCCCTCGGCGTCCACCACACCGATCCGGAGGTGCGCAAAGCCGCGGGCGGTGCACATGTCCGTGAAGCGGATTTCCTCCGAGCGGGGCACCGAGACGATGGCGCGGCCCTGGGTTTCGGAGAAGAGCGCAGTGAACAGGTCCACGCCGTCGCGGTCCAGGACGTCCTGCAGCGCGATCCGGGCACCCACGCCGTAGCGCAGGGACGATTCCACGAGGGCCGCCGCGAGGCCGCCTTCGGAGAGGTCGTGGGCGGCGTCCACCATGCCGTCGCGGGAGGCGTTGATCAGGATCTCGCCCAGTGCGCGTTCGGCGTCGAGGTCAACCTTGGGCGGCAGGCCGCCGAGGTGTCCGCGCAGGTTGGACCATTCGGAACCGTCCAGCTCGGCAGCCGTCGTGCCCAGCAGGTAGATGGCCTGGCCGTCTTCCTTCCAGCCCGACGGCGTGCGGCGCGCGACGTCGTCGAACTTGCCCAGCACAGCCACCACGGGGGAGGGGTGGATGGGGGTGGTGCCGGTCTGGTTGTACAGCGAGACGTTGCCGCCGGTGACCGGGATGCCGAGCACCATGCAGGCGTCGGACAGGCCGCGGATGGCTTCGGCCAGCTGCCACATGACGTCGGGGTCCTCGGGGGAGCCGAAGTTCAGGCAGTCGCTGACGGCCATCGGCACGGCGCCGGAGGTTGCCACGTTCCGGTACGCCTCGGCCAGGGCCAGCTGCGCGCCGTGGTACGGATCGAGGTAGGTGTAGCGGCCGTTGGCGTCGGTGGCCAGGGCGACGCCCAGACCGGTTTCCTCGTCCACCCGGACCACGCCGGCGTCGTCCGGGAACGCCATGGCAGTGTTGCCGCCGACGTAGCGGTCGTACTGCTTGGTGATCCAGGACTTGTCGCACATGTTCGGCGAGGCCACGAGCTCGGTGATCGCGGCGGCCAGGTCCGCAGGGGCGGAGGGGCGGCCGGCGTCCTGCACGGACCCGGTGAAGGAGTCGGCCTGGACGGCGTCCTGCCATTCGGGGCGGGCATACGGGCGGTCGTAGACCGGGCCGTCGTGCGCGACGGTGCGCGGGTCGACGTCGACGATCACTTCGCCTTCCCACGTGATGATCAGGCGGCCGGTGTCTGTCACCTCGCCCAGCCAGGAGTATTCCACGGCCCACTTGTCCATGACCGCTTCAAACGCGGCGATGTTCTCCGGGGTGACCACGGCCATCATGCGTTCCTGCGACTCGGACATCAGGATTTCGCCCGGGGTCAGGGTGGGATCGCGCAGCAGGACGGAGGTCAGTTCGACTTCCATGCCGCCGTCGCCGTTGGAGGCGAGCTCGGACGTGGCGCAGGAAATGCCCGCGGCGCCCAGGTCCTGGATGCCCTCCACCAGGGAACCCTTGAACAACTCCAGGCAGCACTCGATCAGGACCTTCTCGGCGAAGGGGTCGCCCACCTGGACGGCGGGACGCTTGGACGGCTTGGTGTCGTCGAAGGACTCCGAGGCCAGCACCGAGGCGCCGCCGATGCCGTCACCGCCGGTGCGTGCACCGAATAGGACCACCTTGTTGCCCTTGCCGGAGGCATTGGCGAGGCGGATGTCCTCGTGGCGCATGACGCCGACGGCCAGCGCGTTGACCAGCGGGTTGCCCTGGTACACGGAGTCGAAGACCATTTCGCCGCCGATGTTGGGCAGGCCCAGCGAGTTGCCGTAGCCGCCGATGCCGGCCACGGCGCCGTGCATGACGCGGGCCGTGTCCGGGTGGTCGATGGCGCCAAAGCGCAGCGGATCCATCACGGCCACCGGGCGCGCGCCCATGGAGATGATGTCGCGGACAATGCCGCCGATGCCGGTGGCCGCGCCCTGGTAGGGCTCCACGAACGACGGCGAGTTGTGCGACTCGATCTTGAACGTCACGGCCCAGCCGTCGCCCAGGTTGGTGACACCGGCGTTTTCGCCGATGCCCACGAGCATGTCCTTCTTCATCTCCTCGGTGACCTTTTCGCCGAACTGGCGCAGGTGGTTCTTCGAGGACTTGTAGGAGCAGTGCTCGCTCCACATCACGGAGTACATGGCGAGCTCGGCGCCGGTGGGGCGGCGGCCCAGGACCTTGACGACCTCGTCGAACTCGTTCTGCTTCAGGCCCAGTTCGGCCCAGGGCAGTTCGGTGTCCGGAGTCTTCGCCGCGTTCTCCACGGTGTCGATGTTGAACTTCCGGGTGGTCTCCGCGGGCGCCGCCACTGCGGGTGTCTCCGTCATTTGTTGCCTCCCACGATTTGGTTCAGGACAGAGGTGAAGAAGCCGAGGCCTTCGGTGCCGGAGCCTTCCTCCGGGCCGAAGCCGGCCTCCACGGCGTGCTCGGGGTGCGGCATGAGGCCCACCACGTTGCCTGCGGCGTTGGAGATCCCGGCGATGTCGCGGCGGGAACCGTTCGGGTTGAACCCGACGTAGCGGAACACGACGCGGCCGTCGGCCTCCAGCGCGTCCAGGGTCTTCTCGTCGGCGATGTACTGTCCGTCCTGGTTCTTCAGCGGCACGGTGATTTCCTGGCCGACCGCGTAGTCGCCGGTCCACGCCGTGGAGTTGTTCTCCACGCGGAGGACCTGGTCGCGGCACATGAATTTCAGGTGGTCGTTCTTGATCATGGAGCCGGGCAGCAGGTGCGACTCGGTCAGGATCTGGAAACCGTTGCAGATGCCGAGGACCGGCAGTTTGGCCTCCGCGTTGGCGGCGTCGATGATCTTGGACATCAGCGGCGCGAAACGGGCGATCGCGCCGGCGCGGAGGTAGTCACCGTAAGAGAAACCGCCGGGAATCACGACGGCGTCGACGTCACCCAAGGTGGTGTCGGCATGCCAGAGTTCCACCGGGGTGGCGCCTGCCAGGCGGACCGCACGGGCGGCGTCGCGGTCATCCAGGGTGCCGGGGAAGGTCACGACGCCGATCCGCGCCCCCGCGAGCTGTGGGTTAGCGGCGACGGCAACAGCCTCGCCGATCAGGGGGAGTTCAGTCATCTCAGGCCTCAACGACCTCGACGTTGACGACGTCCTCGATGACCGGGTTGGACAGCAGGGTTTCCGCGGCGTCGCGGGCCTGGGCCAGGATCTCCTCGGTCACCTCGCCGTCGACCGTGAGTTCGAAGCGCTTGCCCTGGCGGACAGAGCTAAAAGCGGTGAAACCCAGCCGGGGCAGCGCACCGACGATGGCCTTCCCCTGCGGGTCCAGAATCTCGGGCTTGGGCATGACGTCGACAACGATCCGGGGCATCCGGTAACTCCTGTGCGTGAGCATTGGGTAAGGGCGCAGCGGAGTGGTGCCGTCTCACGCCGGTCCGCTGTGTGTTGAGGGCAACGTGAAAGGGCGCTCCGCGAGCTTGCATGCCCATTCTACCGGCCGCGGTGCGTCCGGCCGCATTCGGGCGGGCAGTGTGAACATGGCCTCCCCGGGAGGTCCTTGAACTGGACAAACGCCGCCGCGCGACGCGCTTCGGCCTATGGTCCCGCGCGCCCGCGGGTCAGTAGGATGTGCGCATGGCTCCGAAACCGAAATCCGTGCTGTTGCCCGTCGTCGCCGCCGCCGTGTTCGCCGGCCTGGGCCGGATGGTCCTGCAGAAGATCAGGGCCGATCGTGCAGCGAAGCAGACCAAGGTGGCCGGACCGCTGGACGAGAAGACCCGGGCATGGATCAGCGAGGTCGTCCGGACTCCGCGCCAGTAGGCCACCCCGCCCGGGCGGCACATTCCTCTCCACTTCCTATCGACCTCACTATCGACGCAGCTCAGACGCTTCGTCGACTCATCGTGTCGTACTGCGTGACAAATTTTAAATAGCTTCTTGTGGTCTATGTCATATCCGGCTCTCAGTCTGTACTGTATGAATCGGCTGGTATCCGTCGGGGCAGGCCGGGCAATCGCCCGGTGCGGCCCCGCCAGTCTGCTGGGCCCGGTATAGAAGCCGGGCCGTTCCTTTACGAAAGGTTCATCACTCGTGACATCACCAGGAAAGAGCTTCCTTCGAAGCGGGGGACTACGGAGGGTCGCGGCGCTGACCCTGGGATTGCCGGTACTTCTGTCCACCATCGGGATCGCACCTGCCAACGCGGCCCCGGCACAGGGGCCGGCCGCGGCCGGTGTCGCGCAGAAGAATGTTGATCCGAACAACTACAAGGACGGCCGCTACATTGTGGTCCTGGCGGAAAAGCCGTCCGCAACCTACAGCGGCGGGACGCCCGGGCTGCCGGCCACGAAGCCCGCCTCCGGCAAGAAGCTGGATGCCGACAAGGCTGAAGTCAAGCAGTACCGGGCGCACCTGGAACAGAAGCAGGCCCAGGTCGCCGGCCAGCAGGGCGTCAAGATCCAGCGCCAGTTCACGGCAGCCCTCAACGGCTTCAGCGCCAAGCTGACGGCGGACCAGGCCATCAAGCTGGCCAGGGACCCCTCCGTCCTGGTGGTCGCGCCGGACACGGAGAACGCTCCGGACTACTCCAGCACCGACTTCCTCAAGCTCAGCGGGCCCCACGGCACCTGGAACACCCAGTTCGGCGGCCAGGACGGGGCCGGCAAGGGCGTTGTGGTCGGGGTCATCGACACCGGGTACACCCCGTCCAGCGCCTATTTTGCCGGCGACGCGGTTAAACCACTCACGGGAAATCCCGTCGTCGGCGTGCCCTACCGCAGCGCGGACGGCAAGATCGAGATGCTCAAAGCCGACGGCGAGCTCTTCAAGGGCGACTGCCAGGCCGGCACTGACTTCGACGGCACCGCCTGCAACTCCAAGGTCCTGAGCGCCCGCTACTTCGGCGACGAGTTCGCAAGCTATGTCCCGCAGGCGGACTGGGCGCCGGGCGAGCGGCTGTCGCCGGTCGACGCTGCCAGCCACGGAACCCACACGGCCAGCACGGCCGCAGGCAACGCCAATGTCGAAGCCATGGTTGACGGCCGGAGCTTCGGCCAGACCAGCGGCATCGCGCCGGCCGCGAAGCTGTCCATCTACAAGGTCTGCTGGGAAGACACCGATCCCAACACCGGCGGCTGCTATTCGTCGTCGGCCATCGAGGCCATCAACCAGGCCATCGAGGACGGCGTGGACGTCCTGAACTACTCCATCTCGGGCGCCACGGACACCACCACCGACCCCGTGTCCCTGGCCTTCCTGTCGGCTGCCTCGGCCGGGATCTTCGTGGCGGCCTCCGCCGGCAACTCCGGCCCGGCCGCCAGCACCGTCAACCACGGCGCGCCGTGGATGACGACGGTCGCCGCCAGCAGCTTTTCGCAGGAGCTGCAGGGCACGGTCGAGTTCTCCGACGGCAGCAAGTACCGCGGCGCCAGCATCATGAACAGCCGGGTCTCCAACGCCGGCGTCGTGTTGGCAGCCAACGCGGGCGCCGCCGGGAGTACCAACCCGGCCCTGTGCGGCGACGGCTCGCTCGACCCGGCCAAGATCGCCGGCAAGGTTGTGGTCTGTGACCGCGGCGTTGTGGACCGCGTCGCAAAGAGCGCCGAGGTCAAGCGCGGCGGCGGCGTCGGCATGATCCTGGTCAACCTGAGCGTCTCCTCGCTGGACACGGACAAGCACTCGGTCCCCACCGTCCACGTGAACCCGCCCGCCACCGAGGCCATCAAGGGCAAGGTCGCCGCCAATCCGGCGATCACGGTGTCCCTGGTCAACAAGGACACCACGGGTCTGCCCCTTGAGGCGCAGCCGCAGATCGCCGGATTCTCCGCCCGCGGTCCGCTGCTGGCCGCCGGCTCCGATCTCCTCAAGCCGGACGTCGCCGCGCCCGGCGTGGCCGTGCTGGCCGGCGTCTCGCCGATCGGCACCGGCGGGGACAACTTCGGGTTCCTGTCCGGCACTTCCATGGCGTCCCCGCACGTGGCCGGCTTCGCGGCGCTGATCCTGGCCAAGAACCCCTCCTGGTCTCCGGCGGCCGTCAAGTCCGCGATGATGACCACCACGAGCGACGTCAAGAATGCCGACGGGTCGAAAAACACCGATGTCTTCGCCACCGGTGCGGGCGAGGTGGACCCGGCACGTGTGCTGGACCCGGGCCTCGTCTACGACGCCTCCACGGAGGACTACCTGGCATTCATCCAGGGCACGGGCATTAACCTCGGGATTCCGGGCCTCGGCACCACCAAGCCGCGGGACATGAACCTGCCCTCCTTCGCCCTGGGCAACCTGGCCGGGAGGATCGAGGTCACACGCACGGTGACCGCGCTGACACCGGGGGTCTACACGGCCAAGTTTGATGTTCCCGGCATCAAGGTCAGCGTGACCCCGGCCGCCCTGAACTTCAAGGCTGCCGGAGAGAAGCAGACCTTCAAGGTCTCCTTCGAAAACCAGGGAGCGCCGCTGGGCAAGTTCGCCACGGGTTCGCTGACGTGGCAGGGCGCCAACAAGACCGTCACCTCCCCGGTCGCGGTCCGTCCACAGTCGGCAGTGGCTTTGTCCGACGTCGCCTTCACCTCCCAGAGCGGGACGGGATCCGGCGCGATCAAGGTGGTTTCGGGCACGAATGCGCCGATCAGCATGACCCTCGACGGCCTCTCGAAGGCGGATTCCACCGCTGTGCAGCTGGTCCCGGGGCCGTTCACGGGTGACACGAATGCCTCGAACCTCGTCAAGACGGTCACGGTCCCCGCAGGAGCCCCGCTGGCCAAGTTCTCGGTGATTTCCGCCGACCCGAACGCCGACTTCGACATGTACGTCATGACCCCGGCGGGCCCGCTGACGGTCGCGACGTCGTCCGCCAGTGAATCGGTATCCATCCCTAACCCCGCCCCGGGCGAGTACACGATCTACGCGAACCTGTACGCCAGCCCGAACAGCCAGCCCACCAAGGCCTCCGTGGACGCCGCGGTGCTGGGCGCGAACGTCGGCAACGCTTCGCTGACCCCGAACCCGCTGCGTCTGCCCAGCGGCAGGGCTGGCAGCGTCACGATGAACTGGAAGGGCCTGTCCGAAGGCTCTTACATCGGACGCGTCACCTTCGCCGGTGCCAGCGAGCCGACGTTCGTCTCCGTCCTGGTGACTCCGGCCGGGGCCGTCGCGGTACCGCCGACCGCGGAAGACCAGGGCAGCAACCCCGGTCCGGGCGATAGCGCTGACGGCGGCAATGACAAGGGCAGGACGGTACAGCAGGAGAAGGGCAAGATCCAGAACAGCGATCCGTCCTTCGCCCCGGATAACGCCATCTAGGCGCATAACGGCACCAAGGAACGGCGACGGCCGGCGGTTCGCACCGCCGGCCGTCGCTGTTTAAACCGCCGGGTCAGGAATCAGGAGTCGGGCAGCGGACCGCCGGAGGCAGGAGCCCGTCCGCCGGAGGCAGGAGCCCGTCCGCCGGAGGCAGGGGCCGGATTCCTGCCGGGTCAGACGGCGCCCGTGGAACCTGCGCTGCCGCCGAGCAGCGCCGCCATGGCGCGCCAGCGCGCGATCTCGCAGCCGTCAGTCCGGCTGAACCGGCTATTGACCTGCCGTCCCAGATACCAGCCGGTCACGACGGCGGTCTGCGGGCCGCCGTACTGCTGCGTGCACAACTGCGGGGGCCCCGGCTTGGGGAAGAAGATGGCCTCGCCGTGGCGCCGGACCGCCTCAAGTGCGGCGGCCGGAGCGGGGAGGGTCGACGTGGCGGAGGGTTCGCCGTCGGCGGCTTCGAGCCGGAAGGTGTATTCCGGCGCGCCGGGTGCCTCGCTCAGGCGGATGGTCAGATCGATGTCGTGCTGCGGGGTGGCCGTGCCTGTCATGTCGGTCCTTTCAGACTCTTGTCCGGAGCCGGAGCCGGAGCCGGGGCCGCGTGCCGGCCTCCGCTTCCGGGGCGGTCCTGGCCTCGGTGTTGCGCCGCGGCATCGAGCAGGGGCGTCAGCTCCTGCAGCAGCCGCTGCCGGAGTTGTTGCGACTCGGCCGCGAACGTCCGCTGATGGTCAACGTATTCTGCCTTGCCTTCCGGCGTCTCGATGGGAATGGCCGGATAACCCCAGCCGGCGAGATCGTACGGCGAGGCCTGCATGTCCATGGCCCGTATCCGCCATGACAGTTCAAAGCAGTCCATGACGAGCTCGCTGGGCAGCAGCGGGGAGAGTTTGTAGGCCCACTTGTAGAGGTCCATGTTGGCGTGCAGGCAGCCGGGCTGCTCCATGGTCCGCTGGTTCTCCCTGCTGGGAACCAGGCTGTTCAGCGGAACGGCGTCCGGAGTGTAGAAACGGAAGGCGTCGAAGTGCGAGCACCGGATCCGGTTCTCCTCCACCACCTCGTCGGTGCGCCCGGACCCCAGCCGCATCGTCAGGTACTCGTGCCGGACGTCGAACTTGTCCTGCCGGTAGACCATGGCCCACTCGTGCAGTCCGAAGCAGCCGAACTGGGCGGGCCGCGCAGCAGTCCCGGCGAGAATGATTCCGGCGAACTGCAGCGCCTCCCGCCGATCCCGGAGGAAGGCGTCGACGTCGACGGTCACGGCCGGCGAGTCCGCCGGCAGCCCGGCGGCGGCGAGTTCGGCGCCGTCGGCCGCGCGGTAATACTTCCAGCCGGTCCGCGCCGCCGCCTCGGGGCCGGAGAGCACGACGCCGGCGCCCGGGTGCCAGCGCAGCAGCTGGCCGGGTTTTTGGGTGTAATAGGTAAAGAGGAAATCCTCCACGGGGTGCTTCCGGCCCGCGGAACGCCGCTCAAGGTAAGGATCGGCATAGCGGCGGACGCGCTGCTGGTGGGCCGCCTGCCGGGGCAGCCACTCTTCCTGCTCGAGGTGCAAAGGCTCAGCTCGCCCCGCCGGATGAGCCCAGAACGTCCTTGGCGGCGTTCCAGGCAGCGATTTCACAGCCGTCCTTCATGCTGAACGTCACCTGAACCTGCCGGCCGTCCACGACGCCGGTGACGGTCGCCGTTTGCGGCCCGCCGTACTGCTGGGTGCAGGCTTGGACCTTGCCGATAACGGGGCTGAGGATGGACGGGTTGTTCTTGATGGCGATGCACGCTGCCGCGGCGTTGGGGTGCTGGCTCTCGGCCGCCGGAACCCCGTTCTGGCACACGAGCGTGTAGTTGGTCGGGGCGGCGGTTTCGGACGGCTTGATCATGATGGCGAGCTCGGCGTTTCCTTGTCCCGGGCCGGACGGCAGCGGGGCCGCGGAGGGCGAGGGGGCCGGGGAAGTCGTCTCAGTGTCCGGCGACGGGGAGCCGGTCGGGGAGCTGGAGGGCGGTCCCGCCGTCGTGCTGGCTGAGGGAGACGGTGCGGGGCCGCTGTTCGGCGTGCACGCGGCCAGTCCGGCCGCGGCCATCAGGGCGGCCACCAGAACAAGTGCCGGGCGGCCCGATTGAGTGCGCATCAGCAGTCCTCCTCAGTTTTGCCCAGTCTACCGCCGGGGTGCGTCTTCCGGGTCGGGCCGGGTGGCGGCGATCAGGTCCATCATGGACGCGTGCAGCTGTCTCACCTGCTCGCGCGTCAGCCCCAGCCGCGCCATCATGATGCCCGGAACTTCGGTGGCCTGCTCCCGGAGTGACGCCCCGCGGGGCGTCAGGCGGACATCCAGCGTGCGCTCGTTGCCTTCCATCCGCTGGCGGGTGATGAACCCTGCGGTTTCGAGCCGGCGCAGCAGCGGCGAGATAGTGGCCGGCTCCTGGGCCAGGGCGTCGCTGATGTCCCGGACGGACCGGGGGCTGGCCTCCCAGAGGCACAACATGACGAGATACTGCGGGTGGGTCAGGCCGAGCTTGTCCAACACGGGTTTGTAGGCGCCCACCACACTCCGGGAGGCCACCGTTAGGGCGAAGCAGAGCTGTTGTTCCAGGAGGAGGTCATCCTGCGCCGCTTGGGAGTCCGCCGTGCCCTGCGTGACCTGGGCTGCCTGGTTTGCTGGGGTTCCTTCGGTCACACCGACTCCTTCAAATGATTAGTGCACTAATGATTAGCGTACACTGGGAGCATTGTCTTGTTCCCAGGAAAGGATAGCCATGGCCAAGGAAAACGGCGCCCAGAGGTTCATGCGGGCAACCGGAAAGCTTCGGATGATTTTCGGGCCGGCCAACCGCAGTTCCCTCGGCCATGAGATGACCGAGCAGAACAGGCAGCTGTTGGCGATGCGGGAGGCCGAGACCGCGCAGTGGGAGACCATGCACCGGCCCGACGGCAGCACCTATGTGGTGCCCCGCAACCCGGAGGACAAGTCCCTTCGCTAGGCGTGTTTTCCCGGTATCCCACCGGGGCCTTTTGCCGCCGTCGGGCGTAAAATGAGGACACTGACACACCGCTGTGCAGCATCCTGAACCACCCGCGACGAAGAAAGGGGGTGGGACTAGTGACACGTGCGGTCAAAGCTTTTATGGACAAGACCGACAAGCTGAGGCTCCTGTTCGGACCCGCCAACCGGGGCGACACTGCGGCGCCTGTCGTTCACCATCATGATGACTACGAGCACGCCTCGGAAGAAGACCTGGCAGGCTTCGAGGTCGAGACCGACTCGCATGGACACCACTACGCTGTCCGGAAGACGGATCTCTGGAAAGAAGAGGTCTGAGAGCCCGGTCCGGCATCCGTGCGGCCGTGGCCGCCGGGATGCCGGACAGAGGGGTGCGGGAAATGAGGAAGGGAGCGGCGCTGGCCGCTCCCTTCCTCATGCACATGCGGGCAGGAATCCCGCTCCCGGCCACGCAGACGGCTTGTGGTGTCCCTTGGTTGCCGGTTAGCGGCCGGTGCCGCCGTACACCGTGGCTTCGTCCTCGCTGTCGAGGTCAAACGCCCTGTGGATGGCGCGGACGGCGTCGTCGAGCAGGTCCGCGTGGGTGACCACCGAGATACGGATCTCGGAGGTGGAGATCATGTTGATGTTGATTCCGGCCTCGGAGAGGGCCGCGAAGAAGCGCGCGGAGACCCCCGGGTGGGAGCGCATGCCGGCGCCGATCAGCGAAAGCTTGCCGATCTTCTCGTTGTATTCGATGCTCTCGAAGCCGATCCGGTCCTGTGCGGCGTGCAACGCGGCAAGGGCCTCGGCGCCCTCGACGATCGGGAGGGTGAAGGAGATGTCGGTCCGGCCCGTGCCGTGGGTGGAGACGTTCTGGACGATCATGTCGATGTTGGAGTGGGCGTCCGCGATGACCTGGAAGATCGCGGCGGCCTTGCCGGGAATGTCAGGTACGCCGACAACCGTGACTTTGGCTTCGGAACGATCGTGTGCAACACCGGAGATGATTGGCTGCTCCAAGGCAACTCCCTCTTGGGTCGTGATCTTGTCGTCGGCGCCGGGCAGGACCCAGGTGCCTTCGTTCTGGCTGAATGAGGAACGGACGTGCAAGGGTACCCCGAAGCGGCGGGCATATTCGACGCAACGCAGGTGCAGGATCTTGGCGCCCGAGGCGGCCAGCTCCAGCATCTCCTCGCTGGAGATGCGGTCGATCTTGCGGGCCGACGGGACGACGCGCGGGTCGGCCGTGTAGACGCCGTCGACATCGGTGAAGATCTCGCAGACGTCGGCGTCGAGCGCCGCGGCGAGGGCCACCGCCGTCGTGTCGGAACCGCCGCGGCCGAGCGTGGTGATCTCGTTGGTGGTGCGGCTCATGCCCTGGAAGCCGGCAACGATCGCGATGTGCCCCTTGTCCAGGGCGGTGCGGATGCGGTGCGGGTCGACGTCGATGATCCGGGCCTTGCCGTGGATGCCGTCGGTGATCATGCCGGCCTGCGAGCCGGTGAAGGACTGGGCCGAGGCGCCGAACTTGTTGATGGCCATGGCCAGCAGCGCCATGGAGATGCGTTCCCCGGCGGAAAGGAGCATGTCCATTTCGCGGGCCGGGGCGGAATCGGTCACCTGTCCGGCGAGGTCAAGGAGCTCATCGGTGGTGTCTCCCATGGCGGAGACCACGACGACGACCTCGTCGCCGGCGTTGTGGGCGTCCACGACCCGACGGGCGACGCGCTTGATGCCCTCCGCGTCCGCCACCGACGAACCGCCGAACTTCTTCACGACAAGGTGCTTGGTGGTGGCGGCCGAGACGGGCAGCGTCTGCGGCTGCGATCCGGGCTGGACTTCGGTAGTGGGCAAACTCATTCGCGCACCCTCACTGGATCATCGGGGTTCTGGGCCAGGCAACCAAACGGCGCGACGGCGTAACTTCTCCTCCCAGTTTATCGCCGCGCGCCCTGCGCCGCTGAATTGTGACCGAATAGTAGACAACCGGGCCTTTCCGCGGGAGCGATTCCGCCGGACATGCTCAGCGCTGCGGAGCGCAGAGGTGGGCATGCTCTCCGGTCCCCGGGGGACATGCTCATTCTTCGCGGCCAGCGGTGGGCATAAGGGCATTGTGTCCATGTGCAGGAGTGGGCGCGGGACATGTCCGGTGGCCGGGGAGGGGCAGAGCGCCATCGGGAAAGCGAGAGAGAGATTTGCCGGGCCTTCACCGGACATGCTCATTCTTCGCGGCCGGGGGTGGGCATAGGTGCATTGTGCCCATGCCCGGTCCGGCCCGCCGGACACGTCCTGCGGGCCGGGATTGGATATCTAGCTCAGCGCGTTCCGGCGTCCCTCGAAGGCCCTGCCGAGCGTGACTTCGTCGGCGTATTCGAGGTCCCCGCCCACGGGCAGGCCGGACGCAAGCCGGGTGACGGCGATCCCGATCGATTTGAGCATCCGGGCAAGGTATGTCGCCGTGGCCTCGCCCTCAAGGTTGGGGTCGGTGGCGATGATGATTTCCTGGATGGCGCCGTCGTTGAGCCGGGTGAGCAGCTCACGGATCCGGAGCTGTTCCGGGCCGATCCCGGCGATCGGATTTATCGCCCCGCCCAGCACGTGGTACCTGCCGCGGAACGACCGCGTGCGCTCCACCGCCAGGACATCCTTGGACTCTTCGACGACGCAGATCACCGAGGGATCCCGGCGCGGGTCGCGGCAGATATTGCACAGTTCCTGCTCCGTCACGTTCCCGCAGACCGTGCAGAACTTGACCCGTTCCTTCACCGTGGTGATGGCGTCGACAAGCCGCTTCATGTCCTGCGGATCCGCCTCGAGGATGTGAAAGGCCAGCCGCTGGGCAGACTTGGGCCCGACTCCGGGAAGGCGTCCGAGCTCATCGATCAGCTCTTGAACTGCACCTTCGTACACAATGTCCTCGTTCGTTTGGAATGGGGCCGGGGCCAGCCGGCAGGGGGTCTGCTAGAAGCGCGGCGGCAGCGGGCTTCCGTCCAGAGAGCGTTCTTCCACCAGTTTCCCGCCCAGAATACGCTCGACGGCGGCCCGGCCGAAGACGCCGGATTCCTCGATCGTTTCATCGTCGGCGCTCGGAATGTCCTGCACGTACACGGTTGTTTCGGCGGCCGCACGGGCGGGGGCTTTCGCCCTGCCGGCTTCGGCCTCCGGGCTGTTCGACAGCCTCTGGTACAGGCTCTGCCGGCCCGTCGTAGCGGCAGCTTCGGAAACCGCGGCGGTCACCGCAACGGCCGGAGCTCCGGGGGCCGCGACGGCCGCGGATGGCGCGGCAGCCTGAGAGCCGGCCGATGCCGGGACGGGCGCAACTGCAGAAAATTGTTCCGAGGTCAGTCCGGACGGTCCGGACACGACGCCCGCATATTCCGGGATCTGTGCCGCCGCCGGCTCGTAGTACACCGGCGCCGGTGCCGGCTCCGGTGCCGAGGGCTCGGGATCCGGCGTCGCGTGCCGGCCTACGTTGGACTCCGTGCCGATCGCCCAGATGCCGGGCGACTGCTCGACGGCGCGGGCCCACGGGTCGGCCGACTGGTCGGCCGAGGTGTCCGGGGCTCCCGGCATGGCCCCGGCCGCCGTGCCGGCGGCACGGGGCGGCGCCGGGGATTTCCGGACCGGAGCTGGAGCTGGGGACTGGGCGGCACGGGGCGGCGCGGCGGCGGGGGAAGGGTCCCAGTCCATGGGGGGTTCTTCGTCCAGCGGCGGGGCGTCTTCATCCCGGGGCGGTCCCCAGTCGTCGTCAGGGTGGGCATAGGATCCGGAAGGCTCCGAAGGGCCGTCTAGTGCGACGGCTTCGTCGGCGGCGCGAGTCCCAGTCCGGACTGCCGGCGCGGGCGTCCGCGCTTCCGGTGCCGGAGCGGGGCGGCCGGCCGCCGGGGCCGGGGCAGGTTCCGCAGCCGGCGTGGAGGCGGCCGGAACACGTACCGGCGCCGCCGCGGGGACGGCTTCGGCGGACGCCTCGGACGGTGACGCTGACGCAGGGAACTGGGGGGCCGGGCTCAGCCCCCAGGCGACGTCGGCCGATGTCGCCGGGGCCTCCGGGCTAGCGGGCGCTTTTGGGTTTGGCTCAGAGCTCGCTGGGCTGTTGCTGCCGCCGGCGACGGCCCGGATCTGGCAGTCGATACCGATCGTCTTGTGGATCGCCTGCCGGAGGTTCTCGGCGTGGTCGGCGCGGCCGAAGGCGCCTGCCAGCCCCGGCGTGGTGAACGCGAGAGTCAGGACGTGGTCCTCGAAATGGCCGACCTGGGCATTGGGCTCCACCAGCGCCCAGGTGCTGCGCTTGATCTTGGTGAGGGTCTGCAGGATGTCGGGCCAGGCACGGCGCAAGACCTCGACGTCGGCGCCCGGGCCGGACACGGGGCGGCCAACCGCGGCAGGTGCCGCGGCGACCTCGGACCGTGCAGGGGCGGACGGTGCTGCTGCCGCTTCCGGAGCAGCAGCCGCCGGGGCAGCAGCAGGCGCCGGGGCGGGCTCGACGGGCGGGGCTGCAGGCGACGGCGCGGCATGTGACGGGGCCGCAGGCGACGGCGTTGGGGCGGACGCGAGCCGGCTGGCAGCCGCGGGCTCGTCTACGGGCCAGTTGCTGGTGCTGACCCGCGGTGCCGTCAGCGGTTCCCGGACAGGTTCGTCCCACCGGGCCGGCGCGGCGTCGGGGCCAGCGGCCGGCGCCTGTGCGGCATGTGGCTGGCCAACGGGCGCTTGGTCGACTGTTGGCGCGACGGCAGCAGTGGTGGCGGCCGCGTCAGCAGGCGCCCCGGGAGACTGGGCAACGGGCACCTGGGGAGCGGACTGCTGGGAGACCGGGGGCCGCTCAGCCTGCGCAGGCGGGGCCGACGCAACGGCGGGGGCACTGGCGAGGGGAGCCCCGACGTCGTTCCCGGCGTAGTTCAAACGGCGCTCGACGCGGTCGATCCGGGCCGCGATGCCGCGTTCGGTCTGTTCGGAGCTGGGAAGCAGGATGCGGGCGCACAGCAGTTCCAGATGCAGGCGCGGCGAGGTGGCCCCGGTCATGTCCGTCAGCGCCGTGTTGGTGACGTCCGCGGCACGGGAGAGCTCCGCGGCCCCGAGATTATGCGCCTGGTTCTGCATCCGGGCGATCTGGTCCGCCGGTATGCCGCGGAGGATCGACTGGGCGCTTTCGGGCATCGCCTGGACGATGATGAGGTCGCGGAAGCGCTCGAGCAGGTCTTCGACGAAGCGGCGGGGATCGTGACCGGTCTGGATGACCCGGTCCACCGCGCGGAACACCGTGGCGGAGTCGGACGCTGCGACGGCCTCGACGACGTCGTCCAGCAGCGAGGCGTGCGTGTAGCCCAGGAGGGCGACCGCGAGCTCGTAGTCAAGGCCGTTTGGTCCGGCGCCGGCCATGAGTTGGTCCAGCACGGACAGGGAGTCACGGACGGAACCGCCGCCGGCGCGGATAACGAGCGAGAGCACCCCGGGCGCCACGGGGACGTTCTCCTGGGTGCAGAGCAGCTCCAGGTACGCCATGAGGGGCTCCGGGGGTACCAGCCGGAAGGGGTAGTGGTGGGTGCGGGAACGGATGGTGCCGATCACCTTGTCCGGCTCCGTGGTGGCGAAGATGAACTTGATATGTTCCGGCGGCTCTTCGACGATCTTGAGCAGGGCGTTGAAGCCGGCCGAGGTGACCATGTGGGCTTCGTCGATGATGAAGATCTTGTAGCGGTCCCGGACCGGGGCGTACGTGGCCCGCTCGCGGAGGTCGCGGGCGTCGTCGACGCCGCCGTGGCTGGCGGCATCGATCTCGATGACATCCAGGGAGCCGGAGCCGCCGCGGGCGAGCTCGACACAGCTGGGGCACTTGCCGCAGGGGGTGTCCGTGGGGCCTTCGGCGCAGTTCAGGCAACGGGCGAGGATGCGGGCCGAGGTGGTTTTGCCGCAGCCGCGGGGGCCGGAAAAGAGGTAGGCGTGGTTGACGCGGTTCTTGCGCAGGGCCGTCATCAGCGGCTCGGTGACGTGTTCCTGACCGATGACGTCCGCGAATGAATCGGGGCGGTATCGACGGTAGAGCGCGGTAGTAACAGTCACAGATTTAACCCTACCAATCGGCGCAGACATAAAAGACCCCTCATGCACCCGCCAGAGCCCATTTACCCTTGCTACCTTCCGGTCCTGGGGGAGTTCAACAGGATGACGCCACATGAGGGGCCGTCAGCAAGTTTACCTGACGATTGAGTGTGCCCCGAATTGAACTGTTTTCACCCCGTTTTCCCCCGGTATCTCCGGCGGGACATGCTCATTTTTTGCCGGGGGGACTGGGCTGTTTGGCATTCTGCCCAGCCCTTGGCAGGACCGTGGGGCATGTCCTGCGCTGACGGCGTGGACCGTGGGGCATGTCCATATCGTTGCGCGCGGGCCGGAGGGTGGGAGGGGGTGAGCAGGACAGTGCAACTCAGGAGCGGAGGGCTGCGGGCCGGGGTCGATGCGGGGAGGATTACGTCCAGTCATCGCGCTCAGTGCGGGGCATGTCCCTTGGGCGAGGCATGCAGTTCGGGACATGCGCATTTTTCGCGGGGAAAACTGGGCTGTTTGGCATTATGTCCAGCCCTTGGCAGGACCGTGGGGCATGTCCGGCGGTGAGGGCGTGGACCGTGGGACATGTCCCGCGGAAGCGCCCCCGGCCGGGCGGGGGAGGGCTCAATTGGGCGATGCCGGAAAGTTCAGGTATTCTAGTATCTGCTTTTGATTCAGAAGCAACTGGAGAATTCGCCTAGCGGCCTATGGCGCACGCCTGGAACGCGTGTTGGGTTAACGCCCTCGGGGGTTCAAATCCCCCATTCTCCGCGGTTGGCCCCGGTCCATTGGACCGGGGCCTTTTTGCGTCCACAGGCTTGGCTCCTCGTGAGGTCGGGGGCCAGCGGCTTCGTCGGCGGGATTGGGCGCCCGCGCCAGCGGCGACACATCTTCGTCCGTCTCAGGCCGGGTAGCCCAGCCGGCGCAGACGGGTCCGGGCGGCTTGTTCACTCGGGCCCATCCGGCCCAGGGCAAGGTGCACCACGCCCAGGGTGACCCGCGTGGCCAGTTTCACCGGCAGCGGGATCGGGCCCAGCCGCTCGGTCCGGAGGCCCAGCATCTCGCGGTATTTGGGTTCGAGGCTGGCCACGGCGGCCGCGAACAGGACCCGGTAGCCGGGCCTGAGCACCGGGTGGAGGGGCGGATCACGGATGAAGGCCGCCGTCTCGGCGACCCTTTCATCACTGCGGAGCTCGCCGTCGTCGTACCAACGGTCCAGTTGCCGCCGCATTTCCGCCTCGCTCAGAGGCGGGGCCTCCACGCCCATGAGCCTGCCGGCCTGGGCCCACTCACGGACATACGCGTCAGGTCCGCCCGGAATCGGCCGTCCCCACAGCTTGTGGGCCGAGAGGAAGGCGTCGGTGAAGGCAATGTGGACCCAGCGGAGCAGCTCGGGATCGTTGGCCGCGTACGAGCGCCTGACGCCGTGGCCGTCCACGAATTCCCCCCGGACCGTCTGATGGAGCCGGAGCACCCAGTCCGAGGCCGCTCGGGCCGCGCCCGTGGAGCCGTAGGAAACGGTGAAGATCCAGCGGATGGTGCCCGCCAGCCGGCCCAGGGGGTCTTCGCGGAAGCGGGAGTGATCATGGACCCCGGCCAGCGCACCGGGATGGAGGGCCTGCATCAGCAGGGCCCGGATTCCCGCGACGATGGTTGGCATGTCCCCGTGCACGGTCCAGACCGCCGAGCCTGGCAGGTGATAGCCGGCGTCGTCTCCCTCGGCAAGCCGGGGCACCCATTCAGGCACGGTGTCGCGCGTCCCGGTGAACGTTTGTTTGAGTTCCGCCTGCCATTCCCTGAGGACATTGCGCATCCTCCATTCTTACCCGGCTCCGGGGTCCTCGGCACCTGTAACTCCGCGGCGGACTACTGGGCCGCCGTCGGCCCGCTACTCGGGACAGACCCGGTTCCCCGGGTGCGGCCGCAAAAGGGGCCCGCCGACGGTTCACAGACCCGGCGGTCTGTGGTCACATAGTGGGGTAAGTCCGTGAAGATTGGGGTCTGGCGGGCATATAGCGGGAGTCACATCGTGGGAAAACACTGGGGAAACTCATCGAGTGAGCAATCAACCAGGGCACGGACCATTGCCGTGCGCTGCGTTTCCGGAGGCCTCTGCCTGTCCCTGGCCGTTCTGGCATTCGGCGGCTTTCAGGGACTGGGCGCCAGCGTGTCCTACGTTGCGCCCGCCGACGTGCCGGCCGCCGGCGCCGTGGGACCTGAAACGCTCGACCCGGCTACCCAGCGCGCCGCGACCGCGTCATCGGCGACTCCTGGTGCTGTGACCGCGGACCCCCAGGCGCTCGTGGCCTTCAGCAGAAGCACGGTGGAAACGGCGACCAAGGAGGGGGTTGGCGGCGAGCTCAATGTCGCCTCGGCGGGCCTGAGCCGGCCCGCGGCCGGGTTCCTCATGGCCCCCCTGGAAACGCTGGTGCCGACCTCCCCGTACGGACTGCGCACCAGCCCCCTGACGGGGGTTGCCGGCGAATTCCACTGGGGCCAGGACTTCGCCGCCGCCTGCGGAACGCGGGTTTACTCGGCCGACGCCGGTGTGGTGAGGGCCGTCGGGTGGCACCCGTGGGGCGGCGGTAACCGGGTGGAAATTGACCATGGCAACGGTCTTATCACGACGTACAACCACCTCCAGGGGATTGCTGTCAAGAAGGGCGACTCCGTGCGGGTGGGGGAGGTCATTGCCCTGGTCGGCACTACCGGCTCCTCAACCGGCTGCCACCTCCATTTCGAAACCATCCTTAACGGCGCTCACACCGACCCGATGGGCTGGAAGTTCATCCCCATCAAGCAGGTGGACCAGCTCGGCCCGATCGAACTGACCAGTTACGCGCCCGACGCCGGCAATCCAGCCAACGCAGGGCTTGGCTGGGCGATTCCCGTCCGGGAGGACCTGACCCACGTGGTGGCCGGCGGCCTTCAAGAACAGCCCGTCGCTGTGGCGGCCAAGCCGTCCACGAGTCCCCCGACGGCACCCACGGAAGCCGCCACCGGCACGCCGACGGCGAAGCCCTCCGCCACCCCGACGCCCACGAAGACCCCGACGCCCACGAAGACGCCGACGCCGACGCCGACGCCGACGCCGACGAAGACCGCCTCCGCGACGCCGACTCCCACGCCTACCCCGACGCCGACGAAAACCGCCTCCGCAGTACCGTCTGCACCGGCCCCGTCGTCTGTGGCCCCGACAACCGCGTCGGCTTCTCCCAGCGCGACCGAGGCCGCCGCCACGACGTCGGCCCCGCCAGCCAAACCCCTGGCGCCGGCACCGGTCACCGCGCCCACGGGGGACCCTGCGCCGGCCACCACCACGCAGCCCGCCACGACAACCGCCACGACAAAAACCACCACGAAAACCACCGCAACGCCCACGGCAACGCCGACCCGCTAGCCGCCAGCGGGACTTTCCCGGAACACGCCTCCGGGTTCGGGGCAGGCCGCCCGCTTCGGCCCCGGACCTGCGCCCGGGATGCAGACCCATACCCGCACGCTTCGGCTACGAATCGCTGGAGGGACCAGTTCCGGGCCCTGCTTCGGACCACCGACACCGCGAGGACGCACCCATGACCGCTCTGCACTCCATTCCCCTGACCCTCATCGACGGCACCGAGACCGACTTCGGCCGCTTCAAGGGAGAGGTGGTGCTGGTGGTGAACGTGGCATCCCAGTGCGGCTTCACGCCTCAATACGCGGGGCTCGAGGCGCTGCACAACAAGTTCCGCGACCAGGGGTTTCAGGTCCTCGGCGTCCCGTGCAACCAGTTCGCGGGGCAGGAGCCCGGGGCCGACGCCGAGATCGCCGAATTCTGCCAGCGCAACTTCGGCGTGACCTTCCCGCTGACCGCCAAAGCCAACGTCCGGGGCAAGAACCAGCACCCGCTCTACGCCGAGCTCACCAAGTTCAAGAACGGCATTCTGCCGGGCCTGGTGAAGTGGAACTTCGAGAAGTTCCTGGTGAACCGCGACGGCGACATCCTCGCTCGCTTCGCACCCACCGTGGAGCCGGACGCGCCGGAAATCATCGAGGCTGTCCAGTCGGCCCTCGGCTGAATCGAACGGCCCGGATTACAGAGGAAACCGACCTCTATCGCTAAGCATGCTTGGCGCCTAGACTGGCCAGACCCTCCAACATTCCGGGCACCCCCGCGGCACAGTCATCCCTGGCAGCAGCCCGTCGGCAGTGCGGTCACGGTGCCCCTGTGGAGGGCGCATCAAAGAACTTCGTGAATCACACCAGGGCGTCCAGACCGGGGCTCGTGAAAGCAGGAGGAAAATAGATGACAGGGAACAAAGCCGTTGCCTACAAGGGGCCGGGCAAGGTCGAACTGATCGACATTGACTACCCCACCTTTGAACTCAAGGACGGTCCGGGGGTCAACCCCGCCAACGTGGGCCGTTCGGTGCGCCATGGCGTAATCCTCAAAACCGTTGCCACGAATATTTGCGGCTCAGACCAGCACATGGTCCGGGGGCGCACCACAGCTCCCCCCGACCTGGTGCTGGGCCACGAGATCACCGGCGAGGTGGTCGAAGTGGGGCCCGATGTTGAATTCATCAAAGTGGGGGACATCTGTTCCGTCCCCTTCAACATCGCCTGCGGGCGCTGCCGGAACTGCAAAGAGCGCAAGACCGGCATCTGCCTGAACGTCAACCCGGACCGTCCGGGCAGCGCCTACGGCTACGTGGACATGGGCGGCTGGGTAGGCGGCCAGGCCAACTACGTCCTTGTGCCGTATGCCGACTGGAACCTGTTGAAGTTCCCGGACAAGGATCAGGCCCTCGAAAAGATGATGGACCTGACCATGCTCTCGGACATCTTCCCGACCGGATTCCATGGCGCGGTCACCGCAGGCGTCGGCGTCGGGTCCACCGTATACGTGGCCGGCGCAGGGCCTGTGGGACTCGCTGCGGCGACCAGTGCCCAACTCCTGGGTGCCGCCGTCGTGATTGTGGGTGACATGAACGCGGACCGCCTGGCGCAGGCACGCAGCTTCGGCTGCGAGACCATCGACTTGAGCAAGGGCGGCCCGGCCGAGCAAATCGAGCAGCTTCTGGGCGTCCCGGAAGTCGATTGTGGCGTGGACGCGGTGGGATTTGAGGCCAAGGGGCACGGGGCCGGAGCGCACGAGGCCCCCGCTACCGTCCTGAACTCGCTGATGGAAGTGACGGCCGCCGGCGGCGCCCTGGGCATTCCGGGGCTCTACGTCACCGGTGATCCGGGCGGCGTGGACGAGGCCGCGAAGAAGGGCTCGCTTTCGCTCAGCCTCGGAACGGGCTGGGCAAAGTCGCTCAGTTTCACCACGGGACAGTGCCCGGTCATGAAGTACAACCGGCAGCTGATGATGGCCATCCTGCATGACAAGGTGCACATCGCCAAGAACGTCAACGCGAAGGCGATTGCCCTGGAGGATGCTCCGAAGGGTTACGCCGAATTCGATGCCGGCGCGGCGACGAAGTTCGTGCTCAACCCCAACGGGTATCTGAGCTAGCAGGCCCGGAACCCGGCGACACCGCCGTTGCCCCTCTGAGCTGGGGCTTCGGTGTGTCGCCGGGCCGCCGCCCCCTAATATGCCGTCTGGAGCATGTGAGGGGCGGCCATCTGTTAACCTGCGATTTTTGAATATGCGTGACCAAGTTTTTACATTGTTTGCCCAATGTCTGGTTGGATAGTCCTTACTGAGAGGGACACTGGAGGCACCGCTTCCACCCAACCAAGAAGGTAGCAATGGAGCGCATCGAGGCCGAGCACCCCCGGCCACGTCATTTCCTACTTCATCTGAGCGACCCCCACCTGCTGGGGGGTCCGCAACCCCTGTACGGCGTCGTTGACAGCGAAGCCCTGCTCCAGCAACTCTTCGACGAGGTCCACGCCTCAGGTGCACGCCCCGAAGCCGTGATCTTCACCGGCGACCTCGCCGACCTCGGCGAACCGGAAGCCTACGCCAAGCTCCGCGCCATCGTGGAGCCTGCGTGCAGGGCAATGGGAGCGAAGGTCATCTGGGCGATGGGCAATCACGACGACCGGGCTAATTTCCGGGCCGGGCTCCTGGACCAGGCGGACAACGACGCCCCTGTGGATCACAGCTACTTCGTCAACGGGCTGCGCATCATCACCCTGGACACCTCCGTGCCCGGCTTCCACCATGGCGAATTGAGCCAGGACCAGCTGGACTGGCTCGCCGCCGAACTCGCGACCCCGGCCCCGGACGGGACCATCCTCGCCCTGCACCACCCGCCGGTACCGTCCGTGCTGGACCTTGCCGTGCTGGTGGAACTCCGGGGACAGTCGGCGCTTGCCGGAATCCTGCGCAACTCCGATGTCCGTGCCATCCTGGGCGGTCACCTGCACTACTCGACCACCGCAACGTTCGCCGGCATCCCCGTGTCCGTGGCATCAGCGACGTGCTACACACAGGACCTGAACGTTGCTGTGGGCGGCACACGCGGGCGCGACGGCGGGCAGGCGTTCAACCTGGTCCACGTCTACGAGCACACGATTGTGCACTCCGTGGTGCTGCTCGGCGACACCCCGTCAGTCGGTGAACTCGTCTCTCCGGCGGAAGTCCAGCGCCGGCTCGCAGCCGCAGGGATCACCATTCCGGAGCAGGCCCAGCTCGAAGCGCCGTCCCGGACGCCGGCACACCGCAGGTACACCACCCTGAACTGATTCACCGCCCTACTGGTTCACCCGGCACGGGTCACTGGTCGCCGGTTCACCGCCCTACGGGCGTAGCCCGCAACTCTTGCCCGGCGGCTTCGCCCCGGGCCGCTGCTCCCTTGGCTACTTTTCCCAGGGCGCCTTGATGGGGTAGTACTTCTCCAGGAAATCCGTGACCAGTTCGGCGCGCTCTTCCGCCGGGACCTCCGGGAAGCTACCGTCGTTGAGGCAGAAGAAGTCCATGTTCCGCTTAGCCAGGAGCTTGGGCAGGTAGTTCAGTCCGGCCCGGGCCGTGGTATCCACATACTTCACCTTGGCAGCCGTCTGGGTCACGGCGCGGCCCGTGAGCAGGGCGTAGTAATGGTAGAACGAGTTGGTCACGGAGATGTTGTCCGCGGCCCGGAACGTGCTCGCGGCGGTCTTGGCGAACTCTGCCGGGAACTCCTGTTCCATTTGCTCCACTACGCTCCGCCGCAGGGGGGCCGCCGTGTGCTCCAGGTGCCGGGTGGTGATGCGGCCGAAGCGGTCCCAGAGCAGCTTGCGGTTCACCCGGGCGGCGTTCTCAAAGCCGCTGCGTTCGGCGTCGTTATCGCCCAGCCCGATCCGCGTCTCGGCCTCAATGAACTTCGTAATCCCGCCCGGGGTGAAGAACATGTCCGGTCCCACGGCCCGGCCAAAGAACATGTCGTCATTGGAATACAGGAAGTGCTCGGAGAGCCCCTCGATGTGGTGCAGCTGGCACTCCACGGCCTGCGAATTGTGCGTCGGGAGGACCGAGGGGTCGGCGAAAAACTCTTCGCTGCGGACAATCGTGACGCTCGGGTGGTCCGCCAGCCATGCCGGTGCGGGGGAGTCGGTGGCGATGAAGATCCTGCGGATCCACGGCGCAAACATGTAGACCGAGCGCAGGGCGTACTTGAGCTCGTCGATCTGGCGGAAGCGGGCCTCGTGGTCATCGCCTTCGCCCACGACGACGCCGGCCATCCGGGCCCGGCGGGCCGCGATGTACTCGGGGGAACTTCCGTCCACCCAGGAGAACACGAGGTCGATGTCGAAGCTGATGTCGCTGGCGTGGTCCGCGAACATGTTCTCGATGGTTGGCCATGTGTGGCCGTAGCGTTCCACTGTGCCGCGCACGGCGTCCTGGGCGAGCAGGGTGCGGCGCGTCAGGGAGTTCTCGATCGGGAGGATCAGCTGGTCGCCTTCGAAGCTCCAGAGCTCCAGCTGGACGCCGGCGGAAGCGCCGAACTCGAAGCCGCCCTCCGGTTCCACCCGGGGGCGGTACAGCCGGAAGATCCGGGCCTGGCGGTTCGGCGAGAGCTCGCCGTCGGCCACCAGCACGGAAGACTTCTTCTTTGCGTCCACGCTCATGGAGTAGAAGGGCTCGTCGCGGCACGCTTCGACAAGGGCGTCGCGCAACACCTTGCGGTCCTTCCAGTCGACGGCGATCACCGGGCGGTGGTTGTTGCCGCGGACCAGCAGGTAGCCGAGGCCTGCGCCGGCCAGAACTGACCGCAGGAACATGAGGTCTTCGACCATGGCCTGGTACGGGGTGCGGTTCTCGTTGATCAGCGCATAGCGGCCGCGGTGGCGGACGACGTCGGAGCGGGTCCGGAATCTGGCGACTGCGGCCGCCGACGTGACCTCGGCGTGGGCGTCCTCGGATGCCTGGCTGCCATAGTAAATCTCGTCTTGGATCGCTGCGTCGGTGATGTCGGATCTCCCGTTTCTTTGAGTGCGTTGATATCTACTTGCATGATAACGCGGCCCTCAAAATTGCCGCGGAATCCCGCACGCACCGGGCGCGTGTGTGACCGCACAGAAAGCGGCGGCAGCGGACCTCAGCCGGTGACGACGGCCAGCCAGTGGCGCAGGAAGGCGGCACCGGCGTCGTCGTGGATCACGTCTTCGCCGAGCCCGAGGTCGGCAGCGGTGAGCACCTCGTAGGGTTTGACGGGGATGCCGTCCGCCGGCCGGACGTCCACATGCTTGACGGCGTGGTCGTTGTGGTGCAGCCAGTCGGCCATGGCGTAGTCCGTGCGGGAGTCACCCACCGTGCGCCAGGCCTGCGGCGTGATGCCCTGCGCGGCCAGGAACTCCACCGCCCGGCTCGCGCCCAGATCCTTGCCCAGCCGCACCGACTCGATATCGGTGGAGATGATGGTCGGGTCGACGCGGAAGTCGATCTGGTCATCCGAATCGGGGACGTGGTGGTCCAGCCGCACCACGCCGAGCCCGTGCCGGGCCATGAGGTTCATGGCGTCGGCGTCGAAGAGTTCCTGCTCTGCCCGGTAGTCCGGGTTGGCGACGGCGATATGCTGCTCCACGGAGACCATGGCGCGCTTGGTTTCGTCGTAGAACATGTGGGCGGAGTAGTCCTCGGCGACCAGGCGGCGGACGTCGTCGCCGAAGGCCTGCGGGATGGCGAGCTCGCGGTCGACGTGGACGGCGCCGGGCCCTTCGGCGGTGTAGCTGAACCAGACGGCGCCCTTTTCGCAAATGGCGTGGATGACGGTGCCGGCGGGCATGCCGGCGGCGATCATCGGTTCCATGACCTGCTCGCGGATGAACGTGTCCGATCGGCCGGTGTTGAAGATGACCGGCACGCCGGCGGCGGCAAGGGCCAGCAGGTCCGCAATGATTCCGGGCTGCACATCGCGGGTGACCGGGCTCGCGATCGGACCGTCGACGTCGAGCAGCAGCGCCAGCACAGGGGAAGTCTCGGGTGAAGTCATACCGCTATTCTGTCAGCCGTCGGGAACCTTTACGTGAAGTCTGGAGAAGATCGACGGCCGCGCGCCGGATGTGACATTCGCCGGCGCGGCCTGTGACAAATGGTTACCGTTTGGCCACAACCTCACGCCGGTCCGGGACTTTCATTCCTTTGCGCGTACAAGTTCCTTAGGCTGGCATGGTGATATTCAAAGCTGTGGGCGAGGGACGCCCGTACCCCGACCATGGTTACAACACGCCCAAGGACTGGGCGGCCCTGCCGCCGCGTCCGGTCCGGCTTGATGAGCTGGTGACCACCAAGCGCACGCTGGACCTTGAAGCCCTGCTGGCCGAGGACTCCACTTTCTTCGGTGACCTTTTTCCGCACGTCGTGGAGTACCGCGGCGTCCTTTACCTTGAAGACGGCCTGCACCGGGCAGTCCGCACCGCCTTGCACCAGCGCACCGCCATCCATGCGCGGGTCCTCGTGATAAATGGCTAGGAAACGGGCCGACTCCACGGTCCTGCACGGGCACCGCGTCGTCAGTGGCTCCGAGCTGCGGGCCACGTTCGTGGAGGAGGAGGGTGTGGAGCACCATCCTGTCCGGCTGCGCCGCAGGATCCTGCACGGCGTCGTGCTGGTGATGCTGGTCGGCGTGATCGTGGCGGCGATCATGGTGGCGCTCGCCATCATGAACGGCCAGATCAAGATTCCCACGGCGGAACGGAGCAAGGCGGCAGTGTCGGTGTGCCCGGCGGCCACCTTCGACTACACGCCGCCGGAGAAGATCAACCTCAACATTTACAACTCCACGAGCCGGCCCGGACTGGCGCGGAGCGTCGCCGACCAGTTTGCCGCCCGGAAGTTCATCGTGGGCGCCGTGGGGAACACGACGTCGAGCTACCGCGGCGTGGCGCTGATCGTCTCCGGCGCCGCGGGCCAGTCAGCCGCCTTCAGCGTCCAGCGCAACCTGCCGGGCTCGGACTATTTCCAGGACAGCCGCACGGATCCCAGCGTGGATGTCATCCTGACCGGCGACTTCAAGGAACTGGCCAAGCCGGAACTCGTGGACCAGACGCCGGGCCAGCTCAGTTGCCCCCGCGAGGACCGGCGTATCGTGGATGAGACCACCTGGCCGATTGCGCCGACTGCGACGCCGACGGCCGGGTAGGCGCCCCCGTTTAGCTGCTGAGGCGGACCGGCCGGCCGGCGTCGTCGAATCTGGCCCCCGCGCCGAGCTGGATGAACCGCACCGTCCGCGCGAGCCGGGCCTCGGCCTCGGCGTCCTGGCCGGCACCGTCGCCCCGGGCCGCGCTCGAGGAGAGCGTGCCGTGGATGAGCTGGGCCAGCTGGGCGATGTCCGACTCGGGCAGGTAGCGCTGGGCCATGCCGTCGCGCAGGATGCCTTGCAGGAGCACGCTGAGCTCGCCCACGTGGTCGGCGAGTTTGGCGAACGACGACGGCGAGAGCACCGCCGCCATGGCCGGCCCCGGCGGCAGGTGGCGCCGGCTCAGGTCCTCCACCTGGGCCCGGACATAAACAGCCAGCCGCTCCACCGGGTTCTCCAGCGAATCCAGCGACTCGCGCAGGTCGACCAGGAACCGCTCGGTCTCGTCCAGGGCGTACGCGATGAGAAGCTCTTCGATGTCCGCGTAGTAGTTGTAGACGGCCGTCCGGCCGATCCGGGCGTGGCGCGCGACATCGGTCATGGTCAGGCCGGGCAGCCCGTGCGTGAATAGGAGTTCCCCGAATGCGGTCAGGATGCGGCGCTGGGTCTCGGCACGTTGGGCGGCGTTGCTCGCGGCCGAAATCCTAGGCATACGGACACTTTAGCGCGATCTGTCACCAAATCGGGCGGGCGGGTGGCTGCGACACGGCCGGCCACGCTCCGTTCCGCGGAAGTCATCCCGGCCGGCGCACCATTCACGGAGCAGCCAGACGCAAAGTCAGGGGCGAGACTTGCCGGCGGCCGAGCGACGTGCTCACCACCCGGCCGTGCCCGGCCCGCCCTTGAACGGGCCAACGATCTGCCTGGTGATCCAACCGCCGTAGAAGTCACCCTCCTGGAAGGTCACCTGCTCGCCGTCGACCTCGCAGGAGTCCATGCGCTCCGGGTAGAGCGCCACCCGGGTACTGAGCGCCTCGAACCCCCGGGTGGGTGCCGGATAGGTCCACCCGGCACGGGGAACGACGACTCCGCCGGCAACGACGTCGAAGTAGTGCGCTTCTCCCTTGAACTCGCAGAAGCTGGTGCCCTCGACCGGGACGAGAACGCCGGCAGGGAATGAGTCCAACGGCAAGTAGTAGACGGGGGGATGACTCGTCTCCAGGACGCGCGCTGCATCGGTGGTGTCGGCAATCACCTGCCCGCCAAGCCGCACGATGACCCGTTCCGATCGAGGCTCGACCCTTGGTGGCCGCGGATAGTCCCACACCGATTCTTGACCGGCGTTGGGCTTGATGGGCTGGGGACGCCGGAAGAAGCCGGAGAATCCGCGAGCAGAAGTCATGTCCCCATGGTGCCATCTAATGTGGCCGGCGTACGCGGTGGAGGACGAGTAGCCGGACGGGTAGACCTTCGCACTCACCGAGCCAGTGTCCTCCGTTGAGCACGAAAACGCCAACTTGCCCGCGAACGATCAGCGTCGGGCGGTACGCCGAACGCTTCACTCGTAGATGGTCGGGATGGCCGGTTCGCCGGGCTGCAGCCGGTCCACGACCCGGGGCAGCTCCGCCATGGATGCCGTGTGCCGCTCCCGCGCCCGCCCCACTGCGTCCGGCCCGGTCCAGCCGGGCAGGAGTTCGCCGTCCTTCATGAACTGCTGCAGGAGCGGTCGGCCGTTCTTGCCGTCCGCCGGCGGATGACCCACGCCGAGGACCTCATGGGTGGCCGTGCCGCGGTCATCCAGGCGGCGCAGCGCGAACTTGCGGCCGCCCACGTTGATCTTGTCCTTCGAAGTCTTCGCGACGGCAACGAGCCCGCCGGAGTCGCCGGCCCGGCTCACCAGTTTGTAGACCATGCCGGCCGTGGGCGCCCCCGAACCGGTCACCAGCGATGTGCCGATCCCGTAAGAATCGGCCGGCGCTGCCCGGAGCGCGGCGACGGAGAACTCGTCCAGGTCCGAGGTCACCACGATCCTTGTGTGCACATTGCCGAGGCTGTCCAGAAGTTCGCGGACCCAGCGTGCCTGGGCCACGAGGTCCCCAGAGTCCAGCCGGATTGCCCCGAGCTTGTCTCCGGCGAGGTCGACGGCGGTGCGGACCGCCGCTTCGACGTCGTACGTATCCACGAGCAGTGTGGTGCCTGCCCCCAGCGAGGCAAGCTGCGCCGCGAAGGCGTCGCGCTCGGAGTCGTGGACGAGCGTGAAGGAATGGGCCGCGGTGCCGACGGTCCGGAGGCCGTAGCGCCGGCCGGCGGCCAGGTTGGACGTGCCGGAAAAGCCCGCGATCACGGCCGCGCGGGCCGCCGCCGCGGCGGCTTCCTCATGCGTGCGGCGGGATCCCATCTCGATGCAGGGCCTGCCGCCGGCGGCACTGGTCATCCGGGAAGCGGCCGAGGCGATGGCGCTGTCGTGGTTCAGCACCGACAGGACGTAGGTCTCCAGGACGCAGGCCTCAGCGAAGGTCGATTCCACGATCAGCACGGGGGAGTGCGGGAAGTAGGCCTCGCCTTCCGGGTAGCCCCAGATGTCGCCGGAGAACCGGAAGGCGGACAGGTGCTCCAGCGTGTCCTCATTAACCACCCCGGTGCCGGCCAGGAAATCGAGGTCGTCCTGGTTGAAGCGGAAGTCCGCGATGCCTTCAAGGAGCCGGCCGGTGCCGGCCACTATCCCGTACCGGCGCCCGGCCGGGAGCCCGCGGGCAAAGGCCTGGAAGACGGACCGGCGGTGTGCCGCCCCGGAGTGGAGCGCCGCCTGGAACATGGTCAGCTCGTAGTGATCGGTAAACAGGGAGGTCCGGGGTCCGTCCGGTCCGGCCGAAGTGTCCATGGTTCACTCTAGGCCGGGGATCGCAGTGACGGCCTCGAATTCGCCGGAATCCTGCGGGGTCGCCGGAAACTTCCCGCGAACTCGGACGTTTCCGGCGAATTCGGCTTCTGCGCTCAGGCAGGCGCCGGACTTAGACGCTGCAGCCCTCGGGGCCGCAGGCGCCGGACTCCGCAGAAGCATCGCCGTCGGGGGCATCCGCGGCGGCTGCGCCGGCGGCGCCCACCATGACCAGCGGGTGGCTGTCCTGCCAGGCCTGCTCGAGGGCGGCCGTGAATGTGTCCGCAGGCTGGGCGCCGGAGAGCCCGAACTTCCGGTCGATCACGAAGAACGGGACGCCGCTAACGCCCAGTGCCCGGGCCTCCGCGATGTCGTTCCGGACGTCGTCGGCGTAGGCGTCTGTGCTGAACAGTTCCGCGAGGTCACCGGCTCCGAGTCCGACGTCCAGTCCCAGTCCCGTCAGGTACTCCTGGCTGCCGATGTCCTTGCCGTGCTCGAAGTGGTCGCTGAGCAGGCGTTCCTTCGCGGCGTCCTGCTTGCCGTGGGCGGCGGCGAGGTGGAGCAGCCGGTGTGCCGTGAAGCTGTTAGCCACCACGACGGCGTCGAACCGGTAGTTCAATCCCTCGTCCTTGGCCTGGGCCGCCACGTGCTCGAACATCTGCGAGACCTGCGCCGGGGCCATGCCCTTGCGCGTGCTCAGGTAGTCCAGTTCGGTGCCGTCGTAGTGTTCCGGGAGCGTGGGGTCCAGCTGGTAGCTGCGCCACTGCACCTCCACGGAATCGCGGTGCGGGAAGGCCGCGAGGGCGGTTTCGAACCGGCGTTTGCCGATGTAGCACCAGGGGCAGGCAACGTCGGACCAGATTTCAATCTTCATGTCGGCAACAACTCCGGCAGGGGCAGGTCAATTCCCCGGTGGCGTGTCGGCTTCGTCACGGACAGGCCGGCATGAGTACGGCGCCGGCCGTCCCCGCGGTCATGGCGTCACCGGGCGCTCCATGACGAAGTCGTGCTCCACGGTGTCGCCCAGCTGGAAGGACTTGGTGCCGACCTTGCGGAAGCCGGACTTCTCGTAGAACCGGATGGCCCGGGCGTTCTGGCTGTTCACGCCGAGCCACAGTCCGCGGGCGCCGGCACCCGCGGCCGCGGCGATGCTGGCGTGCATCAATTCGGCGGCGGCGCCGAGTCCATGGTGGTCCGGGTGGACGTAGCACTTGCTGAGTTCGGTGCACGGCAGCTCGGCCAGGACCGCGGCCACCTCCGGGTCCCGGGCGGGGCGGGCCACCAGCAGGCTGTAGCCGCGGAGCTCGCCGCCGGCGTCAATCACCAGCACCGTGACCGCCGGATCGGCCAGATAGGCCCGGAAATTGGTCTCGCTCAGGGTGTTGGCCAGGTGGGCCGCGATGTCCTCCGGCCGGGATTCCGGCGGGCACGCGAGCGGGAAAGTGACGGCTGCAAGCGCCGCCAGCCGCCCGGCGTCGTCCGCGGTTGCTGTCCGGATCTGGTGCGTCATAGCTAAAACCCTAGTCCGCGGCGGGGCCCGGGCATCAATGACGACTGGCGTGGTTTGCCGGGCAGAGCTACATATCAGATGGCGTAGCGAAGGATTCCGACGGCCTCCACATTTTCCGGCAGATCGGAGCGGCGCACGGCCAGGACCCGGGCGCCCGCGCCGAGGGCCCGGCGAGCGATTTCCTCGACCACGTCCTGCCCGGTGTCTCCGTCGAGGGTGAGCGCACCGTCGTCTCCGACAGCACCGTTGACTTGTGCATCCATGTCCACGGCGAGCGTCGCAATGGCGCCGAAGGCGGCGGCCCGAGCGAGGTCGCTGAGGTCGCTCGTGCCACGGCCGTTGGAACGACGCTCCTCAAACGTCGTTTGCAGAGCAACAAGATCGGCCGCGTAGATCCGGTCGAGGACACCACGCGCCGCTTCCGCCAGTTGGGCCGGTGTCAGTTCATCGGGGTTTCCCTCGATGACTTCGGACGCAAGGTGTGCGTAGCCTGTGAGGTTGCGGTAGATGCTGGTGAGTGGTTCCGTCGCAGCGATCACCAGCGGGAGGGAATTCCCGTTTAGAAGTGGGCGAAGCGCGTGGTCGACGGAACGGGCATACTGGGTCAGCCGTACCTTTCGTCCCTCGTCGCCCTGCAGCCGGCCAGATGCGGAGCGGCCGCCTATCGATTCGAGCCCGACGGCACTCGCTGCATCCCGGGGCATGCCCGGTACCGTGACCTCCTCTGCCGGCCGGTCCGCCGTGACCTCAATGAGCCGCGCCCCGTTCTGTGAGATTGCGAGCACGAGCGCCGCGTTCGGGAAGGTGAGGGCGCGAAGCAGCGGGGTGATGGCGAATCGGTCGGACACGCTCACGTGGTCCTCGAGATCATTAGGCAAACGGAATTCAAGAATTGATGTCGGGGTCACGAAGATGGCCACGCTCCGCCCCATGTCAAACCAGAACTCCGGGGACCCCAGCAGCTCGTCGAGGAAGGTTTCTATCGCGGCCACTGCGTCATTGTTTCCCCCTTGGCGGAGTTGTTCGACGGCGGAACTGAACAAGGACCGGGCTCTGGACTGGTTGTCCTCCGAATGGGCCGGGACGCTGCTCGTCGAAAGATACACGGTGACGCTGTGTGGATCGCGCGCGGCAGCCAGCCGTTCCACGTCGTCCCGGGTCGGCATATCGATGTGCATGGGGATGCTCCTTTTTGCTATCTCTCCGCTGGGTCGCACGAGGAGGGGGATTTTCCTGCACCCACTCAATGCGCAAAGCCGCACCGAGGGTCAGCAATACCGGATCAGCTCAGCATCGGACCCCGCGGAGTCCCGTGTCAACAGCCGGCGGAACTTGCAGTACGGACGTGTTCAGTGTCGGTAGCCAGTTCGGCCAGCACCCTTGGTGGACCGCAGCGGTGCGGATTGTCTTAGTCACGTGGCACTCCGGGAGTGCGTGCAGGTGGTGGCTGGGGCACATATCTCAGGCCAACACATGGACAGCATTTTCTTGGCCGGCGGCCGCCTGGAGATGACGCCTGATGGCCTCGACCACCAGCCGGTGGTCGTCGTCGGACGAAAGCCCGGACGCCGTCACGGCCGCGACGACGCCGGCGTTCCGAACCCGCACGGGGAAGGATCCGCCTGCCAGCGTGTAGTCCTCCGCGGCGAGCCACCCTCCTTGCGTTGGATCGAAATCTTTGACCGCGAACTCCTCCGAGAGCAGGGCCGTGCTGTGCTCGAAGCGCAAGGTGGTAGCCGACTTGCGGCGGATCCATTCCTCCTGGTCGGCGGTGGCTCCGGGCAGGACACAGCGGAAGAGGATCAGGTTGTGCCGCCGGATGTCGATGGCGATCGCGTGCCCTTCGGCGAGTGCCCGGTTGGCGATGAGCGAGCCGAGGCGCCAGGCATCGTGGTGGTCAAACTGCGGGAAGACCAGTTCTTCCTCGTGCCAGCGCAGTTCGGCGATCCGCGGTGAGTCGGTGTCAGTCATGGAAAGTCTCGTCCGGTGTGGAGTCGGCGTCGTAGCTGAGACCGATCTGGCGTCGGATTTCGTCCATTGCTGCCATGACGGCCACTGATTCGCGGGGCGGCAGGATGGTGCCGGCGGTTACGCCTTCCCTGACCAGTCGTTCCAGTTCGGCGGCCTGGTATTGCATACCGCGGCTGTTGACAGGCTGCTCATAGCGTTCAACAACGCTGCCATCCATGGCATGAACTGTGAAGGGCGTGGGGTTGTACCAAGTGGATTCGATATCGATCCACCCTTCGGTCCCGATGACCATAGCCCGGTTGGCGCTGGCGGCGTCCAGTTCGCAGTCCACAATGGCCTGCTGACCGCCAACATATTCAAAGATGGCTGCAGTCTGCCGGTCTACCCCGGTAGCGGTCATGGACGCACTGGCGCGAATGGTCTCCGGGGTGCCCAGGATGTCGAACGCAAAGGAGACAGGGTAGATGCCGAGGTCCAGCAGCGCTCCGCCGCCCAGTGCAGGATCGTTCAGCCGGTGGGCAGGGTCCTTGGGCAGGCTCTGGTTGTGGCTGGCGACCACCTTCCGGACCTCGCCGATGGTGCCTTCCTCGATGATTGCGCGGATGCGGATCATGTGCGGGAGGAATCGCGACCACATCGCTTCCAGCGCCACGAGCCCTTTGGATTCCGCGAAGTCGACAATGTCCTGGGCTTCGCGGGCGTTCATAGTGAACGACTTCTCCACCAGCACATGCTTGCCGGCATTCAAGGCCAACAAGGCATTGGCGTGGTGGAACGGGTGCGGCGTGGCGATGTAGACCACGTCAACCAGCGGGTCGGCCACCAAGTCCTCGTAGCTGCCATGCGCGGTTGCCACATCGTACTCTTCAGCGAAGGCCTTGCTCGATTCCTGCGTCCGGGAGCCGACGGCCTGGACGGTGAAGCCGTTCTCGATCAGGTCCTGCGTTTGCAGCCCCGCGATGAATCCGGTGCCGAGGATTCCCCAGCGGATGCGGCCGTCAGAGGTGCCGGTGGGTTGATTAGTCACGTGCTTGGTCCTTTGGTGAGTCGGTGGTGGCCAGCGGGTAAGCCACAAACGCAAAGCGCCTGGAATCCGGCGACCAACTATTAACGTTGAGGGTTCCTTGGCCGCCGAAGAGGGGCCAGGTGTGAAGCGGTGCGGTCCAGTCGCTGGTGGAGACCAGCACGACGTCGACCGGCAGGTCCGCGGGGTGGCCCTCCGTGCCTGCGGGGAAACGGATGTAGCCGGCCAGTTGGCCATCGGGGGAGAGATGGGGGAACCAGTCGACGGTTTCGCTCTCCAGGAGGCGCTCGAAATCGCTTCCGTCAACCTGCACTCGGGCAAGCTGGGCGTGGCCGGGGAGAGCGCTGAAGGACTCCGTGTTCAGGTAGAGCCACTTTCCGTCGGGCGAGTATTCCGGTCCGTCGCAATGGCCGGGGCCGACATCGACGCCGGCGGTAGCGCCGCCGTCGGACGGTATGGTCCTGAGACGGCCCGGCTGCGTAAAGTCTCCGGCCTCGATGCCGACGTATGCCAGCTGGGATCCATCCGGGCTGACGCCGTGCAGGAAGTGGAAGGAGCCGTCGGCGTCGGTGATCCGCTCCGCCGGACCTCCACTCAACGCTGCCCGGTAGATGTGGCCGTCGTTCGCCGAGAGGAAGATGCCGGTGCCGTCGGGCGCCAGGACGTGGTCGTTGTTGAGGTCGGGGATGCCGGTCAGCGGGACCTGGCTGATGGCCCGGCCGGGCAACTCAAACCGCCACAGCTTCCCGTCCCCGTTGAGGATGAGGGCCGAGCCGTCAAGGGTCCAGTTGGGCGCTTCGAGGAGGATCTCGTCGGTGCTGTAGACAAGTTCGGATTCGCCTGTGACGGACGCTATCCAGACCTCGCAGCGCTGGCCGGGCTGAAGGGTACGCAGCATGCTCAGAGTTCCTTGATCCGGATGTTCCGCCACCGGCACTGCGCGCCCGTGCCCCAGCGGGCCTCGCCGAACATGGAGTCGTTGTCGTGGACTTCCAAGGCGATGTGCCCGCGCTCTCCGAGAACACCCAGGACATCCGCCGGGTTGTAGTTCGGCGAGTCCAGCGTAGCGGTGTCCAGTTCGGCGATCTTGAGACCGTTGACCCAGGTGGTGATGACCGGCAGGGCGCCGACGCAGCGGATGCGGAGTTGGTTCCAGCCGTTCCAGCGCCAGACGTTGAGGAAGTCCTCGACGTCGGCGGCGTGCTTCAGGCGGGCACGCTTTTCTTCCGTGACAGGCTCCACCGACGTGGCCGGGTTGTCCGCAATCAAACCCGTGGGTCGCCCGTCAGCGTCCATGGCCACGTTGACGGCGAAGGGTACGGCGGAGAAGCTCGCCAGCCCGTTGCCGAAGAACCCGCCGATACCGCCGGAGGGACGGTGGTCCACCAAGACCTGGAAGCCTTCCCACGTATCCGGCCGGCGCCGGATCATCACGCCGGTGTCTGCCGGCCAGTCGGGGCGCATTTCCAGCACGAGTTCGAAGTCGCCGAATGCCTGCTCGCTGACCAGGTAGCCGCCGTAGCCGCTGCCGGGGGAGTCCTGCTCGCCGACCAGGACGCCGTCTTCCACGAACCAGCGGGCCGGGTGCATCTCGGGTTCCACGGGCGGGGTCAAACCCAGGGCGGCAAAGCGTTCCGAGAGGGCCGGACCGCCCGGATACTCGGTGCCATAGACGCGGGGTACCGATCGCCAGCCAGCCAAGGTGGTGCCGTCGAACAGCGGGACAAAACGGTCGCCGCCGTCGGGCGTTTCAATGCCTGACATGAACTTGCCCTTACTGTTTGAAGGCGGCGTCGAAGGAGGTGTTCGAGGCCGGGAAGTCGTATTTCTTGAGTGCGGCGAGGGCTTCGGGGGCGCCGTGGAGGCGGTCCATGCCGGCGTCTTCCCATTCGATGGAGATGGGGCCGTCGTAGCCGATCGCGGTGAGGGCGCGGAACGAGGACTCCCAGGGCACGTCGCCACGACCGGCGGAGACGAAGTCCCAGCCGCGGCGCGGGTCGCCCCAGGGCAGGTGCGAGCCCATCACGGTGTTCCGGCCGGTGGGCCGCAGCTTGGTGTCCTTGCAGTCCACGTGGTAGATCCGGTCCTTGAAGTCCCAGATGAAGGAGACCGGGTCGATGCCCTGCCACATGAAGTGGGACGGGTCCCAGTTCAG
>NZ_FNJS01000031.1:0-54416 GCF_900104405.1 Arthrobacter sp. ok909
CCCCACCTCCGCAAAGCCCTCATCGCCCGGGACCTCGGCTGCGCCTTCCCCGGCTGCACCATCCCCGCGCCCTGGTGCGAAGCCCACCACATCACGTACTGGTCCCGCGGCGGAACCACCGGCACCGAGAACGGAACCCTGCTGTGCTCCCATCACCACCACCTGATCCACAAAGAGGCGTGGACCATCCGGCTCCGGACCGGGGTTCCCTGGTTCATCCCGCCACCCCACATCGACCCCGGCCAGAAACCCCGCCGCAACCACTACTTCACACCTGCCCGACTTGCCCGGGCCGCATAACCGCAACCCGGACAATGACGGCATGATCTGATCCAAGGTGCCACCCGTGTCGTCACGGACCCGGCAGTCACGGCAGCACCCGCGGCCGTCCGCGGTGGCCGCGGCCGCACGGCGGCGTGAGCCGGTTGGCGACGGCGGCTCCTCATGACGGCCGCACAACCGCGTCCCGCCCGGTTGCCAGGGCGCCTCACCATGGCCGCATGACGGCGGTCCGAACAGTTTAATGAAATAGCCCTCCGGCGCATTAATGAAATGGCCCGCCGGCGCGCTCGGTGGACGCGGCGGGCCGCGGGCAGTCACCGGAAATCCTGCTTCAGATTCACGGGTACGCGCGGCGCCCGGAGGAGTAAAATTCCTTCCGGGGGGCGGGCCTGGAAAGAGAATAGCCATGCTCAAGGATCAGCAAGTCGGCGCTGTGCTACCGGCGGCGGACATCGCCCGTGCACGGGGTTTCTACCGCGACAAGCTCGGGCTCGAACCCGACAACCCGGATGCCGAAGACAACCTGCAGTACTCGTGCGGCGGCGGAACCCGGTTCCTCCTGTACCAAACGCCTAACGCCGGCACCGCCAAGAACACGCAGATAGGCTGGATGGTCGACGACCTGCCAGCTGCCGTCGCGGAACTCCGGGCCAATGGAATCGTCTTCGAGGAATACGACTTCCCGGGCCTGAAAACCGAGGACGGAATTGCCACCACTCCGGACGGGAGTTCGGCCGCATGGTTCCTGGACACCGAGGGCAACATCTTGAGCCTCAACCACATGGCGTAGTCACTACTCCACGGAACCTTGGAATGGCGCTTGCCGAAAGAGAGATTGCCGGACGTTGATGCCGGACGCCAATCCCCCAGGGCAATCCTTCATGCCGGGCCCGGCGACGGCGCCCGAGCTTATGGATCGAACGCAAAGCCCGGTGGTAAGGAGCGAGCACAAAGCCCGGTCGGGCCGCGAAACCGCGGCCCGACCGGGCTTTGTGTGGTCGGACGGCTACGCGTCCGTCCCGGCCGGGGTCCCGGCGGAGGTCGCCGGCGCGGCCCCGGCCTCCGGTTCCTCGGACCACGCCATGCTGGGGCCAATGGCGTCGATGGCCTGCGACAGGGGGATTCCCGAACCGTCGCGGCGGCCGTGCTCGCCCGGGAGGGAGCGCGCCACGCCCGCCAAAGAGGAAGCCTTGGCGGGACCGTGGCCGGCCCAGCCGAGGAGCAGCGTGTCCTCGCCCTTGAGGAAGCGGTGCGCCCGCACTCCAGCCGTGGCCCGGCCCTTGGCCGGGTATTCGGCCAGCGCAGTGACCTTGGCAGCCCCGGGGGCGGTGCCCGGCAGGGCGCCTTCGGTCCCAGCGATGGTCACGACGACGGCGGCGGCGTCGGCCGCGTTGGCGGTCCCGAAGAACAGCACCCGGTCCCCGGCGGCCAGCTTGATTCCGGCCATGCCGCCTGCGGTCCGGCCCTGCGGGCGGACGGCGGATGCACTGAAGCGCAGCAGTTGGGCCTGGCGCGTGATGAAGACGAGGTCGTCGTCGTCGGACCCCGCGGACGAAACACCCACCACGGTGTCCTTGTCCTTGAGCGCGATCACTTCCCAGTCCTCGCGGTTCAGCGGATAGTCCGGCTGCACCCGCTTGACTACGCCCTGGGCGGTTCCGATTGCGAGGACCTGATCCAGGGGAACGAAAGCCACAAGCGACTCGCCCTTGAGGAGGGTGATGAAATCCTTGGCCGGCACGCCGCCAGCCATGTTCGGAGTGCCCGACGTCGGCGGCAGCACGGGCATGTCCATGACCTGAAGGCGCAGCATGCGTCCCTGCGACGTCACGGCCGCGATCTCGCCGCGGGCTGATGTCTTGACCACGGAGGAGAAAACGTCATGCCGGGTCCGGGGACCTGCCTCGGCCAGACTTTCCTGGTTGGAAGTGCGGGCGATCTGACCGGACGCCGTGAGGATGGCCCAGCAGGGATCGTCCGCGATCTCGAGCGCCAGCGGCGCCGCCTTGCCCTTGGCCCCGGTGACGGCGCCCGCGGCGGCCGCGACGGTGGGGGAGACGGCCTCGGATTCCAGCAGCACCGTCCGCCGCGGGGTACCGTACTTCTCCGCGATCTCGCCGAGTTCGTCTGAGACGAGGCCACGCAGCAGCGCGGGGGAGCCCAGGATGGCCTCGAGCTCGGCGATTTCCCGGCGGAGCTCCTCCTGCTCCTTCTCCAGTTCGATCCGCGAGTACTTGGTCAGCTGCCGCAGCCGCAGTTCCAGGATGTAGTTGGCCTGGATCTCGGTGAGGTCGTAGATGGACATCAGCCGGGTCCGGGCCGCGGCAACCTCGTCGGAGGACCGGATGATCTGGATGACCTCGTCAATGTCAACGATCGCGATCAGGAGGCCCTCGACCAGGTGCAGGCGGTCCTTCTTCTTACCCAGCCGGAAGGCCGTGCGGCGGCGGACAACGTTGATCCGGTGGTCCACATACACCGAGAGCAGCTGCAGCAGCCCGAGGGTCTGCGGCTGGCCGTCCACGAGCGTGACGTTGTTGATCCCGAAGGAGTCTTCCATCGGGGTGTAGCGGTAGAGCTGCTGGAGCACCGCATTGGGATTGAAGCCGTTCTTGAGCTCAATGACCAGGCGCAGGCCGTGCTTGCGGTCCGTGAGGTCCACGATGTCGCTGATGCCGGTGAGCTTCTTGCCGTTGACGGCGTCCTTGATCTTCTCGATCACCTTCTCCGGCCCCACCATGTACGGCAGTTCCGTGACCACCAGGCCGGTGCGGCGGGCCGAGAGTTGCTCGATCTCCACCTTGGCGCGGGTCTTGAAGGAGCCGCGGCCCGTGGCGTAGGCGTCGCGGATGCCGTCCAAGCCCACGATCCGGCCGCCCGTGGGCAGATCCGGGCCGGGGACGAACTTCATGATGTCCTCGAGCGTGGCGTCCGGGTTTTCGATCAGATGCCGCGCCGCGGCGATGACCTCCACGAGGTTGTGCGGGGCCATGTTCGTGGCCATGCCAACGGCGATGCCCGTGGCGCCGTTGACCAGCAGGTTGGGGAACGCGGCCGGGAGTACGTCCGGCTGGGTCAGCTGATTGTCGTAGTTGGGAACGAAGTCGACGACGTCCTCGTCGAGGTGGTCCGTGAGGGTCAGGGCCGCAGCCGCCAGCCGGGCCTCCGTGTAGCGGGGCGCGGCCGGGCCGTCGTCGAGCGAGCCGAAGTTGCCGTGCCCGTCGATCAGCGGCAGCCGGAGGGAGAAGTCCTGCGCCATGCGCACCATGGCGTCGTAGATCGCCGCGTCGCCGTGCGGGTGCAGCTTGCCCATGACCTCGCCCACGACGCGGGCGCTCTTGACGTGGCCCCGGTCCGGGCGTAGCCCCATGTCGCTCATCATGTACAGGATGCGGCGCTGCACGGGCTTCAACCCGTCGCGGGCGTCCGGGAGGGCCCGCGAGTAGATCACCGAATAGGCATATTCGAGGAACGAGCCTTCCATCTCGGACGTGACATCAATATCGACGATGTTCTCGGTGAAATCCTGGCTGGCGTCCCCTGCCGGGGGCGTGGTTTGGCGGCGTGCCATGGGGCGGGTGGGTCCTTCTGAGGGGGTGCTGAACGGGTACTGCGTAAGTTTATGACTAGGCTAAGCCTATGGTGGATCAGCCCTCGGACGGCGTATATCCGGAATATTGGGAAGCCGATGTTGTCCTGCGCGACGGCGGCACAGCACATTTGCGCCCCATCCACTCCTCCGATGCGGACGCGGTCCAGGCCTTCCACGTGGGCCAGTCCCAGAAGTCCATCTACATGCGCTTCTTCGCCTTCAAGTCCCGGCTGACGGGCAAGGAACTCAAGCGCTTCACCGAGGTGGACTACAAGGACCGGGTTGCCCTGGTGATCACCATCGGCGGCGAGATCCTGGGCATCGGCCGTTACGACCGGCTCAACGACCCGGAGGAGGCCGAGGTCGCCTTCAACATCGCCGACGCCCACCAGGGCCGCGGGATCGGCTCGATCCTGCTTGAACACCTCGCGGCCGCCGCCCGCGAAAACGGGATCCGCAAGTTCAGCGCCGAAGTGCTTCCGGAAAACCGCAAGATGCTCATGGTGTTCTCCGACGCCGGCTATGACGTCAAACGGCACTTTGACGACGGCGTGGTCAGCCTCGAGTTCAACATCGATCCCACGGACAAGTCCAGGGCCGTGATGGAATCCCGTGAGCACCGCGCCGAGGCCCGCAGCATCCAGGAACTGCTCGCCCCCTCCTCCGTGGCCGTGATCGGGGCGAGCCGCAAATGGGGAACCGTGGGCTACCAGTTGCTTGAGCACATCATCGAAGGCGGGTTCCACGGCCCGGTGTATGCCATCAACCCGGAGGCCCTGGAACTGGCCGGGATGCTCTCCTTCGCCCGGCTCTCTGAGGTGCCGGGTCCGGTCAAGCTCGCCATCATCGCGGTCCCGTATGACGAAGTCCCCAAGGTCGTCGAGGAATGCGGCGCCGCCGGCGTGAAGGGAATCGTGGTCGCCACCGCCGGGTACGCGGACGACGGCGAACGCGGCCTGGCCCGCCAGCGCGAACTCGTGCGGCAGGCCCGCGCCAACGGCATGCGCGTGATCGGGCCGGCTTCGCTGGGCATCGTCAACACCAACCCGGCCGTTTCCCTCAACGCTTCGATGGCGCCCGCGCTGGCTCGCCGCGGCGGGTTGGGGCTTTTCAGCCAGTCGGCCGCGATCGGGGTAGCTCTCTATGCCGCCTCCAGCCGCCGCAGGGTGGGCATCTCGACCTTCCTCTCCGCCGGCAACCGCGCCGACGTCTCCGGCAACGACCTGATGCAGTACTGGGAGGACGACGCCGACACCACTGCGGTGGGGTTGTATCTGGAATCGATCGGCAACCCGCGCAAGTTTTCCCGGCTGGCGCGGCGTCTGGCCCGGACCAAACCCGTGATTGTGGCCAAGTCCGACGCCATGGGCCTGAATTTGCCGCCTGGGCACGCCGTCCGCACCACGCAGGCGCCTCCTGAAGCCCTGGACGCCATGATGCGGCAGGCCGGCGTGATCCGGGTGGAGACCATCGAAGAACTCATGGACGTCGCCCAGATCGTGTCCAGCCAGCCGCTGCCGAAGGGCCCCGGCATCGCCGTCTTCAGCAATTCGCGCGCCCTCGGCAAGGTGGTGGCGGACAGCGCCGCAGGGCAGGGGCTCGGCGTGGACCGGATCGTCGCCGACGTCGACCTCGACGCCGGCATGTCCCGCGCGCTGCCGGCCCTGCGTCGGAGCCTGCAGGAAACGCTGACGTCGGACACGGTGCACGCCGTGGTGGTGGCGCTGCTTCCGGCGCGCGGCCTCACTGTCGAAAAAATCGCCGGTGTGCTGGCGGAATGTTCCGCGGCTGCCGGCAAGCCCGTGGTTGCCGCGTTTAGCGGAATCCTTGATCCTTCCATTTACGTGGAGGGCATGGTCGGCGTGGAGCCGGAGCAGCCCCAGCAGGCTCTGCTCACTCCGCCGGTACCCTGCTACTCCAACCCCGGCACGGCGGTGGCGGCACTGGCCGCCGTCGTGCGTTATGCCCAGTGGCTGGACCGGGACCAAGGCCTGTTCGTGGAACCCGAAGGCTGCCACCCGGACGCCGCCCGGGAAGAGCTGGAACAGCTGCTGCATAATGTGGGCGGGGAGCAGCTCGTCCGGCTGGACCAGGACACGGCCGCGCGGCTGCTGGGCCACTACGGCATCCGGGTGGTTCCGTCCGTCGGGTTCGAGACGGTGGAGGAGGCCGTCGCGGCGGCCGAGGGGCTCGGCTGGCCGGTGGTGCTGAAGACCACGGATCCGGCCCTGCGGCACCGGCTGGACCTCGGCGGCGTGCGGCTGGACATCCAGGACGCCGATTCGCTACGCCGCAACGTACTGGAGATGCGGAAATCGCTGGAACGGTACGGCTCTTCGTCCCTGGAAGTGCAGACGATGGTGCCGGTGGGGCAGGCCTGCACATTCCGTGCCATCGAGGATCCGTTGCTGGGGCCGGTGATCTCCTTCGGCCTGGCCGGAGACGCCGTGAACCTGCTCGATGACTGGGCCCACCGCGTGCCGCCGCTTTCCGGCTCCGACGTCCACGACTTCATCCGGGCGCCCCGGGCGTCGAGGAAACTGTTCGGGTACCAGGGCCTTCCCGCCGTCGACGTTGCGGCGCTGGAGGACCTCGCCGCCCGGCTCACACGGCTCAAGGACAACCATCCTGAGGTTGCGCTCGTGCACTTCAACCCCGTCCTCGCTGGGCCCGACGGCGCCTCCATCCTGGCCGCCGACGTCAGGATCGCCAATGCCGCCCAACGGACGGACACCGCGCGCCGCGCAATGCGCAGTTAGGCCCGCGTCCCCGTCCCCGTAGCCCCTGTTCCGGACCGGGCAGTTAGCAAGTCCCCAGCCGATCTGTGAAAATGGAGACCATGAGCTCCCAGCCTCCAACACCCAAACCCCTGGCGACTGCCCCCGGACGCCAGACCGCGCATCACCATGGCCTCCATGACCACAGCGCGCAGGGCCAGAGCCTGGAAGGGTCCCTCCAGCAGGCCGGGTTCTACCCGCGGCTCGTGGCGGACGTTGTCGCGGATGCCCTGGATGGCCGCGACTGCGTGGCACATCTGGTGCACCTCGAGACGCACTTCGACCGTGCCGAGGTCCGCCGCCACATCACGGTCCTGGTGTTGACGGAGGACATGCTGGTCATCACCCATGTGGACGACCAGCAGCTCGACGAAGCCGGCGAGCAGACCGTCGCCCAGGTCTCCACCGAGTCCGTCCCGGTGACGCAGATCCGCTCGGTGGTCCTCAGCTACGTCTACGCCCAGCCACAGGACTATAAGCCCTCTGACCCGGTCCGCGAGCTGACGCTGTCCATTGCCTGGTCCGGCGGCCAGCGACTCGACATGGGGCCGGCCAGCTGCGGGGACCCGCAGTGCGAGGCCGATCACGGCTACAGCGGCACCATCGCGCAGGAGGACATCGTCCTGCGGATCAGCGCCGAAGCCGACGGCCTGCAGGCCGTGCAGGATGCCAAGCTCTTCGCCCGCGCCCTTCGTGCCGTCAACACCGGTTCCGCGGCACCGGTCCCGCACACCGGGCCCGGTCTGCCGCCCCGACCGCGGATGGGCGTGTTCGGAAACCGCCTCAGCCGCGGCCACCAGCGCTGACATGGCTCACGTCCGTGAGCCAGAGGCTGCCCCGGTGACGGCCGCCGTCGGGTCCTTCCCGCTCCCGCCGGCTCCGGCGTTTGGTCACCGCTCGATCGCCGAGGTCCTGACGAGTGCCGCGGCAAGCCTGGGGGTCCCGGGTTTCGAGAACAAACTGCACCTGCCACCGGCCCAACGGATCTGCGTGGTGCTGGCCGACGGGCTGGGGCGCAACCTGCTGAAGCAAAAGACCGCGCACACGCCATTCTTGCGCTCGGTCCTTCAGGCGGGGCAGGGCAGCGTCCCGGTGTCACTGGACTCGGCGTTCCCGTCCACCACTGCGGCGTCCCTTGCGAGCTTTGGCACCGGGCTCCCGGCCGGCCAGCACGGCATGGTCGGCTACGACGTCCTCGACCCCGACCAGGACCGGGTAGTGAACATGCTCGGCAACTGGGATGCCGGCGTCGACCCGCAGACCTGGCAGCCGTTCCCCACCGTTTTTGAAAGGGCTGCCGACTACGTCGACGTCACGACGGTCAGTCTCCCGCAGTTCAGCACCTCGGCTATGACCCAGGCTGCGCTCCGCGGCGGGCGATTCGTCACCGGCGTCACTTCACACGCCCGCACCGGCGCGGCGGCCGAGGCCATGGCCGGCGCCGGGCCCTCGCTGATGTACTTCTACGTCAACGAGCTGGACAAAGCAGGGCACCGTTACGGCTGCCAGTCTCCCCAGTGGGAGCACCAGCTTGAGGAGCTCGATGCCACCGTGCGCCGGCTCAACGCCACTTTGCCGCCCGGAACCACCGTGGTGCTCACGGCGGACCACGGCATGGTCGACGTGCCGGAGTCGCAGCGGATCGACTACTCCGCGGATCCGGCGCTCATCGCCGGCGTGCGGCACACCGCCGGCGAGCCGCGGATGGTTCACCTGTACCTTGAGGACGGAACGGACGACGTCGCCCGTGCCCGCCTGCTGGAAAGCTGGCGGGCCCGCTTCGGGGACAGAATCTGGGCCTTCACCCGTGAGGAAGCGATCGCAGGCGGGTTGTTCGGCGACGTGCGCGCGGAAGCAGCCCTGCGGATCGGGCACGTCATGATCGCGGCCCGGGATTCGCTGGCGCTCTACGATACGCGTCGGGTCCGGCCCACGGCCCTGGAAGTTGTAGGCCAGCATGGTTCCCTTACTAAGGCCGAACGGGAAGTTCCGCTGCTGTGCTTCAAGGCCGACGGTAAGAAAGCGCCCCGCCGCTGAGACACCGCGGTTGTCTTACTGGTCGTTGCGGGTCCCAAAGACGATTTCATCCCAGCTGGGAACACTTGATCTTTTCGGCTTGGCCGGCTGGCGCTCCGGCTGGTCCGTAGCGGCGTCGTTCCGGGTAGCGCCCTGGGACTCGCGGTGCTGCCGGCGCGAGCTTCCGCCGCCGATCAGTTCGTCCAGTCCGGGGCTTGCGGTCGGGTTCTTGGCCGGCGGGCGAAGTTGCGAGGCCGCGATGGTGACTTCCCGCGTCTCGGTGCTGACGCCGTCGTGGAGCTTCAGGACGTCGTCCTCTTCGGGGATGCGCGGTGCCAGGGTCAGACGCGAGAGCATCGACGGCCTGCCATCGCGGCGGCGCGTGAAGGCATCGGTCTCAACCGGGGCGGACGCCTCCGCCGAAGGAGTAGCTGGCTGCCCAGGGTCGGTGATATCTGGATTGACGTCGTCAGACTCAACGGGCGCGGGGACGGACTCCGGTTCAGCATCCTGCGAAATCTCAGACGCGTCGGCCAGTTCCACCAGTTCGGCCATCTCGGGCACTTCGGCGGGCCGGGGATGGGCCGCGGGGACCCCATTGTTCAGGAGCATGGCGAGGGCGTCGTCGGCGTCCTCGTCCACCCCGATCCGGTGACCCCGGCGGGAACGCAACATGTCCAGCAGCCCGTCGGCGTCCTGTTCCTGGTGGATCCGGTCCTGCTGAAGCAGCATCTGATGGATGATGCTGTGCTGACCTGTCGCCGTCCGGGCTGCGGCCTCGGCGTCGGTTTCAAAGTCAAAGGGCCGGTCGGAAACGGCGGTAAGCCGGCGCGTCGGAACAGGACCTTCGAGCGGCTCGAGTTCGCTCAGTTGCTGGGCCCAGCGGTTCGCGTTGTGCAGCGACTTCCGGGCGGGGTGGAAAGTCCACATGGCCGGCGGTTCCTCGCCGATCCCGGCCGGGCCGCCGGGCTTGGGCTCGAAGCGGGCCACCACGTTCCAGCTGCCGTCGGGACGCCGCCAGGAGTCCCATTCCAGAGTTGAGGGTTCGACGCCGTAGGCCTTCAGCCGGTGCTCGACCATGTCGCTGAGGGAAGCCGGGTTGTCCCCGAATACGGACCGGTAGATGTCGTGGCCCGGGGCGGGGGAGGCCACCTCCACCTTGCGCGCCTGTTCGGCGATGTACTCGCGCTCAGCGAGGACCGGCCCTTCATAGCGCTGAACTCTTTCCAGCGGAATGCCGGACAGTTCCGCCACTTCGGTGGCGGTGGCTCCGTTCCGGATCCTGGTCTGGATATCCCGCGGAGACATGGCAATGGGTGCCGCGGCCGCGCTGGAAGCGGCCTTGGCCGCCGTCCGGCCGGCTGCTACCCGAAGTGCTTCATCGATCGGCAGCTGGAACATCTCGCCGCCGGTGCCACTCAACAGGAGATGCTCTCCGTCGTCGTGGACGCCTACAAGCCGTAGATCCTGCATACAAATCCTCCACCCTGGCATTACTAACAATCGAAACTCTGCCACCAGCGGGACGCATTTCGGGTTAGGACGGCTGGCGCGCCGTGATTTTCCGCGACTTTCCGCCGGTTTTGGCCGGTCTGCGGAAGATAACGGGAGGAAGGGAGCGGCGGGCTCTGGTGTTCGGCAGGAGCTTAAGCAAAAATGACCGACACCGGGCACAAAAACCGCATGTCCGGCGTTGACATCGGAGAACCGCTCCGGGGGCCCAGGGTCACAAGCCTGGCAGGGCCGCCGGGACCGGCGAACCATTTGATCAAATTGAGCAAATTGAGCAAATTGGTCACATCGATCGAATCGAACGAATGCGGAGTGTGAGCAACAAATAATGGCGACTGATTACGATGCGCCGCGCAAGACCGAAGAAGACCTCAGTGAGGATTCCATTGAGGCTCTGAAGGTGCGGCGTACGGAGAAGCCTTCCGCTGTGGTGGATGAAGACGAGTCTGACCTCGCCGAAGGCTACGAACTTCCCGGCGCTGACCTGTCCGGGGAGGAACTGCTGGTCCGGGTCCTGCCCGCCCAGGCAGACGAATTCACCTGTGCCTCCTGCTTCCTCGTCCGCCACCGTTCGCAGATTGCCCGAGAAAAGGACGGCCTCAAGTACTGCAAGGACTGCGAGGGCTAGGCTCCCGGCAACCGGTGCAAGTCAGGAATTGAGTGCGGCAAGCAGCTGCTCCGGGTGGCGGGTGGATGTGAGCCAATACGGGGTGCGGTCCGAGGGGTCCTCGATCTCGATCCGGACCACCGGATCCACCCAGCCGCGGATACATAAGAACGCCAGGCCGTTAAGGCGTGTGCCGCGTTCCGCCGTCGCCTCCTTGCCCCGGAATGCCGTCGCCTTGCCCAGGAACCCGCGTTCGATCGTGGCCCGGCCCACCTTCAGGGTCGTCTTCGTGACGGTGATCGACGGCGTGGACAGCAACAGAAGCACAGAGATGACGACGAAGAGCACAATGGCTGCGGTAATGCCGGCCCAGATGCTGATGGGCGCCAGCATGAGGATTCCGGCGCTGGAGAGCCCCGCCGACACAAGCCAGATCCAGAAGTTCGGCCAGAGCTTCTCGGCGTACAGGACAGTGGAGTCGCTCGGGGCACTCTTGGGGGCAGGCGCAGCTGCGCTGGATTCGGGCATAAGCCCAGCTTTCCATCTTTCGCGGGCTATTTCATCTCGGCTTCACCCGGCTCGAAGTCCGTGCCGACCTCGCTCCTACCCGGCGGCCCGCACGCGCGGCCGGTTGGCAGCCCCCGGGCGCGCAGGCGGCTAGGACGATACTCGTCGCTGGCGTTAGAGTGAGGGACTGTGACTGAAGAAAACACCGCCGTCGCCGGGGCCGCACGAACGGCCCGCGATGCAGAGTATGGAACGCCCACCTTGACGGTACAGCTGAAGATGCTCGACGACGGGCTCGAGCCGCCGTCGTACGCGCACCCGGGCGACGCCGGCGCCGACCTTCGCGCCCGCGAGGACGTGGTCCTTGCACCGGGGGAGCGCCGCCTTGTTCCAACCGGGGTTTCTATTGCCCTCCCGGACGGCTTCGTTGCGCTCATCCACCCCCGGTCCGGCCTCGCCACAAAGCACGGTCTGACTGTTGTGAACGCCCCCGGCACGGTCGACGCCGGCTACCGCGGAGAAATCGCGGTGACACTGCTCAATACGGACCGGGACGAGGCGATCGAGCTGCGGCGCGGCGATAGAATTGCACAGATGGTCATTCAGCGCGTGGAGTACGCACGGTTCCTCCCCGTCGAGGAACTGGACGGCTCGGTCCGAGGCGGAGGCGGCTTCGGCTCCACCGGCGGTTTCGGCGGACCGGCCTGAATACAGGTTCCGGCCTGGCCATGAGGGTCATCCGGGATTCTGCAGTGCCGCACACAGCGCTGCAGCAAGATCAGCGGTGCAGGGAAAATTGAGCAGGCGGCTGCCGGGTAGCGGACGGCCACGCAGGCAGGCGCCAGGATGGCGCCGCGCGGCGGCACAGGATCACAACTAAGGAGACAACCCCATGGTTTTTGGGCGTGGCAAGAAAGCCAAGCAGGAACAGCTGACAGGGCCGGACACGGACCAGGAAGCTGTTGTTGACGGCACGGCGACTGTGGACGGCACGAAGTCGGGCGGCAACGCAGCCAAGACCGCGGGCCGGGCCTCGACGGGTCCCTTCGACGTCTCGGAAATCGAGGGCCAGGACGGCTACGTGGACCTTGGCGCGCTCCTGATCACCCCCCGCGAGGGACTCCAGCTCCGCCTGGAAGTTGAAGAGGCCACCCAGCGGGTCGTAGCCGTCACGATGGACCTGGAGGGGTCGAGCCTTCAGCTTCAGGCTTTCGCAGCCCCCCGCTCAGAGGGCCTGTGGGACGAAATCCGTGAACAGATCGGCCAGTCGGTTGGCAGCCAGGGCGGCCAGGTCGAAGAGATCGAGGGCAGCTTCGGCACCGAGCTCGTGGCCAAGCTCCCTGCAGGCGGCGCGGACGGCAGCCAGGGCTACCGCGTGGCTCGCTTCATCGGCGTCGACGGCCCGCGCTGGTTCCTCCGCGGCGTCTTCGGCGGTGAAGCGGCACTGGACCGCGACTCCGCGGCCGGGCTGGAAGGGCTCTTCCGGCAGATTGTCGTCGTCCGCGGCGAGAACCCCATGCCGCCGCGCGACTTGCTGCAGCTCCGCCTTCCCAAGGACACGGCGGCCGCGCCCTCACCGCACGCGGCCCCCGAATTCGAACAGCCCGAACGCGGACCGGAGATAACCCAGATTGGCTGAAGCCGCCGGCAAGAAAGCTACCGCCGCCGTGCCGGTCCGGGACCTGCCGGACCGCGGACGGGTGCTATGCCACGGCTTCATCGAGTCCGTCACGTACGTGCCGGCCAACCAGGTGGCCGCCTTCACCGCCATCGTGATCGATCACGACGCGCCAGCCCCGGTCTCCCGCTTCCTGGGAGCCGGCGTGAAGGGCGGCGCCGGTGCCGAAGCGGCCGGCAGCCTGCCCGCCACCGTGTCCACCCACCGCGTGCGTCCCGGCGCGCAGCGCCAGCGGCCCGCGGGCCCCAAGGACCGGCTGCGCGTCGTATGGCTGGGGCGCCGACGGATTCCCGGTGTCGACGCTGGCACGGAACTCCGGCTCGAGGGCATGGTCACCATCCGTGACGGACTGCCCACCATCTTCAATCCGCGCTACGAAATACTTTCCCGCCAGGAGGAGCAATGACCTTGCCCGAACACCCCGAGCGGACCCCCCGGCGGGAAGACAGAGACAGCGGCCCGCGGGAGCCGGGGGAATCCGCCGGCACCGACCAGGACATTTCCCGGCCCGTCGCATCGCAGCCGACCGTGGCCCAGCTTGCGGGCGACTATGCGGCGAAGGCCGGCCTGCACCGGTCGAGCAACGGCAATATTGACGTGCTCAAGAGCGCCGGCGGCATCCAGGGCATCGCGGAGAGCATCCTGCCGGGCCTCGTCTTCCTGATCGCCTTCACCATAGACCGCGAGAACCTGTCGCTGGCCGTCATCGCTTCCGTGGCAGTGGCCGCAGCCTTTACCGTGGCCAGGCTGGTCCAGCGCAAGCCCCTGACGCAGGCACTGGCGGGGTTCATCGGCGTCGGGCTTTCCGCCTGGCTCGCCACCTCGACGGGAAAGGCGGAGAACTTCTACGTCCTGGGGTTCTTCACCAACATCGGCTACATCCTGGCAATGTCCATCTCCGTGGCCGTGCGCTGGCCGATCGCCGGTCTGCTCTTCGGCTTCATCCGCAACGAGGGCCTGGACTGGCGTAAAGATCCGAAGCGGGTAAAGGCTTACGGGATCGGCACGTGGGTGATTGTTTCCGTGCTGGTCCTGCGGCTCGTGGTGCAGGTGCCGCTCTACTTCATGGGGGAAGAAGGCCTCGCCGCCCTCGCCACCACCCGGCTGCTCATGGGGGCCCCGCTCTATATCCTCGGCGTCTGGATTGCCTGGCTGCTGACCCGGCCCGCGCCGGTCTTGGCCGACGCGGACGCAGAAGCCGAAACAGAATAGCTCGACCAACCGCTTGCGCTGTCAGTTGTGGCTGTTCCCAATCCTGAGAACAGCCACAACTGACAGCGCAACTGCGGTTAAAGCCCGTCAGCCGTCGAAGCCGTCGTCTCCGGCCGGCTGGGTGACGTGGCCGTGCTGGTCCGAGGTCACCGGGTGCTGATCATCGAGCGGCGACTCGGGCGCCAGCAGGGCGCGGAGGTCGTCCTCGGCCGCGATCGTAGTCACGAAGAACAGCTCGTCGCCGCCGTCGATCACGTCGTCGCGGCTGGGCGTGATGGGTGCCTGGTCGCGCAGGATCGCCACCAGGGTGGAGTCCTCGGGCCACTGGACATCGCCCACGGTCAGGCCGATCACGTGGGAATCATGCGGGACCGTGAACTCCACCAGCGAGGACACCCCGGTCTGGAGCGTCAGCAGCCGGACCAGGTCGCCGATCTCCACCGCTTCCTCCACCAGGGCGGTCATGAGTTGCGGGGTGTTAACCGCGACGTCGACGCCCCAGGAGTCATCGAACATCCAGTCGTTCTTAGGGTTGTTGACCCGGCCGACGGTCCGCCCCACGCCGAATTCCGTCTTGGCCAGCAGTGAGACCACAAGGTTGACCTTGTCGTCACCGGTGGCGGAAACCACGACGTCGGCGTCCTCGAGTTTGGCGTCCTGCAGCGTGCTCAGCTCGCAGGCATCACCGACCAGCCAGTGGGCGCCGCGCAGTCCGCTGCGGCCGATGACCTCCGGCTTCTCATCGATCAGCAGGATTTCGTGCTTGTGGGCCAGCAGTTCACGGGCGATCGAGGATCCGACGCTTCCGGCACCGACGATGACGACTTTCACTTAGGACTCCTTGGCGGGGGACTTGGCGAGAATATGGCCGACCTCGGAGCTGCGGTCCACGTTCAGCATGGCGTGGACGGTGTCGCCGTCCTGGTAGGACATGCCGGCGGCGGGCAGGGTCCCCTCGCCGAACCGGGTCAGATACGCGACCCGGATGCCGGCCGCTTTCTCGATGGACGAGATCGGGTGCCCGATCCAGCCGGGGTTGAGGTCCACCTCGGCGAGGACCAGGCGGCCCGAGGGCTCGCGGAAATCGCCGGCGACGTGCTGTTCCGGCAGGATACGGCGCAGCACCTGGTCGGCACTCCAGCGGACCGCGGCCACCGTGGGGATACCCAGGCGCTGGTAGATTTCGGCGCGGCCCGGATCATAAATCCTGGCCACGACGTGGGGAACGTGGAAGGTCTCGCGGGCTACCCGGGTGGCGAGGATGTTGGAGTTGTCGCCGCTTGAGACCGCCGCGAACGCGTAGGCTTCCTCGACGCCGGCCCGCTTGAGGGTCTCGCGGTCGAACCCGACCCCCGTGACCTTGCGGCCGGTGAAGCCCGCACGGAGCCGGCGGAACGCACGGTCGTCCTGGTCGATAATAGCCACGGAATGGCCGGCTTCCTCGAGCGTGTGTGCCAGGGTTGCCCCGACACGGCCACAACCCATGATCACGAAGTGCGCCACATGGGCCTCCTCTTGGTTCTGCGTCTGATACTGCGTAAAACTCTACCGGCCACGGGACGCGCGGAGGCCAAGGCCGCGGGCCTCCGGGCGGATCATTGCGCACGCCAACTTCGCCGTCATGACATCGCGTCCGAATCAGACTAGCTTTGTGTGGTGCTGACAATTTTCAATGCCGTGAAGCGGGTGCTGGTAGGCAAACCCTTCCGGAACGACCGTCTGGCCCACACGCTCTTGCCGAAGCGGATCGCGTTGCCCATTTTCGCCTCGGACGCACTGTCTTCCGTGGCCTACGCGCCCGATGAAATCCTCCTCACCCTGGCCCTGGCCGGCGTGAGTGCGGTGGCTATTGCGCCCTGGGTTGGCCTCGCCGTTATGGTGGTGCTCCTGACCGTTGTGGCCTCCTACCGCCAAAACGTCCACGCGTACCCCTCCGGCGGCGGCGACTACGAGATCGCCAATGTGAACCTGGGCAAGTATGCGGGCCTCACTGTGGCCGCGGCGCTGCTGGTCGACTACGTGCTGACCGTGGCTGTCTCCATGTCATCGGCTGCGACGTACCTGACCACGGCCGTGCCATCGCTGCACGGTCAGCAGGCCGCGATTGCCACGATCGGTGTCGTGATCCTGGCCCTTGTGAACCTGCGCGGTATCCGGGAAGCCGGCAGCGTATTCGCGGTGCCGACCTACATCTTCATGGCCTCCATCCTCGGCATGACCGCCGTCGGAATCTTCCAGGCCGTGACCGGCCAGCTGGGGCAGGCGCCCTCGGCCGCCTTCACTATCGTGCCGGATCCGGGCTTCGATCAGGGTCTTGTCGGGCTGGCTGGGGCATTCCTGCTGCTGCGGGCCTTCTCCTCCGGCGCCGCGGCCCTGACCGGCGTCGAGGCCATCAGCAATGGCGTGCCCAACTTCAAGAAGCCCAAGAGCAAGAACGCGGCCACCACACTGCTGTTGCTCGGCGTCATTGCGTCCGCCATGCTGGCCGGTATCATCTACCTGGCCAACGCCACCAAGGTGCATATCGTGCAGGATCCGGCAACGGAATTCCTCTTGAACGGCAAGCCGCTGGAGGAGGGATACATCCAGAACCCGGCCATCAGCCAGATTGCGCAGACCGTCTTCGGGGCGGGTTCCATCCCGTTCTACATCGTGGTGGCGGCCACGGGCGTCATCCTCGTGTTCGCTTCCAACACTGCGTTCAACGGCTTTCCGGTGCTCGGCTCCATCCTTGCCCAGGACGGCTACCTGCCGCGCCAGCTGCGCACCCGGGGAGACCGGCTGGCCTTCAGCAACGGTGTCCTGGCGCTGGCGGCAGGTGCCCTCGTACTGATCATCGCGTTCAACGCCGACGTCACAAAACTCATCCAGCTCTACATCGTGGGCGTCTTCATCTCCTTCACGATGAGCCAGCTGGGTATGATCCGGCACTGGGGCCGGGAACTGAAACTATCCAAGGACCCCGCCGTGCGGTTGCGCATGATCAAGTCGCGGACCATCAATACGGTGGGCTTCGGCATGACCGGACTGGTACTTGTGATCGTCCTCATCACCAAGTTCTCACAGGGCGCCTGGATCGCGCTGCTGGCCATGTTCGTCCTGTTCCTGATCATGTGGAGCATCCGGGCGCACTACGACAACGTGGCCAAGGAACTCGCCGTGGACGAGGACTCCTCGCCGCGCGCCCTTCCCACCCGCGTGCACGCAGTGCTGCTCGTCTCCCACGTCCGCAAACCCGTGCTGCGCGCCCTCGCCTACGCCCGGGCCTCCCGCCCGTCGCGGCTGGACGCCATCACGGTGGACATCAGCCCGGAGGAGACCGAGGCGACTGTCGCCGACTGGGTGAAGCTCGAAATCCCGGTGCCCCTGACCGTGCTTGCCAGCCCGTTCCGCGAAACCGTGACTCCGATCATGGAGTACATCAAGAACATGCGCCGCGATTCGCCGCGCGACCTGATCGTGGTCTATATCCCGGAGTACGTGGTCGGCAAATGGTGGGAACAACTGGTCCATAACCAGACCGCGCTGCGCATCAAGACCCGGCTGCACTTCGAGCCCGGCGTCATGGTGGCCAGTGTGCCGTGGCAGCTGAAGTCATCCGAAGAAGCCAAGAAACTGCAGGACATCCAATGACCCCCGACACCCGGACGCACACCCACACCGAGCTCGTCGTCGACGTCGGGCCTGTCGCCCACGGCGGGCACTGCGTGGCCCGGCACGAGGGCCGCGTCGTGTTCGTCCGCCACGGCATTCCCGGCGAGAAAGTCCGCGTCCGGCTCACCGACGACGGCCCCTCCGCCAAATTCTGGCGTGCCGATGTGGTGGAGGTCCTGGAACCCTCGCCGGACCGCGTACCGCATTTCTGGGACCTTGCCGACTCCGGCCGTTCATGGTCTCACCGCCATCCGCCCGTCGGCGGTGCCGAACTTGGCCACATCTCCCTGGCACGTCAGCGTAGCCTCAAGGCCGAGGTCCTGGCCGAACAGCTTAAGCGGCTGGCCGGCGTCGACCTTTCGCCCACAGGGCAGATCACCGTCGAAGCCGTCGGCACTGCCGCCGGGGGCCACACCGCGGAAGACGCAGCGGAGCGCACGAGACCTGACACAGGGGAGGGCGATGCCGCCGCGGCCGGCCTGGGCTGGCGGACACGTGCCGCCTTCGCCGTGACCCCCGCAGGCAAGCTCGGCATGCACGCCCACCGCTCCGACGCCATCCTGCCGGTGCGGGAGATGCCGCTGGCCGTGGACGGCATCAACGCACTCCGGCTCTGGGATATCGACCTGCAGGGTATCGACCGCGTCGAGGTCGCCGCCCCGGCGAACGGCTCCCGACCGCTCGTGCTGCTCGTGCCCGCCGCGGGGACCAGGTCCAAGCGGCTCAGCAGCATCCTGGCGCAGCTGCCCGACGACGTCTCGGTGGCCAGTTTGCACCCGACCACCGGCGAGGTCCTGCAACTGCGCGGCCGCACCTATGTCCAGGAATCTGCGGCCGGCCACGACTACCGGGTCACCGGCGACGGCTTCTGGCAGATCCACCGGGACGGCCCGGACACGCTCGTCGGGGCCGTCACCGGCTTCCTCCACGACGGCGGTTACCTCGCGCCGGGCTCCGTAGTGGCCGACCTCTACGCCGGGGCCGGGCTGTTCACGGCGCCCCTGGCCGACGCCGTGGGCGTGACCGGCTCCGTGCTCTCGGTGGAGGGAGCGCCGGGAACCAGCCGCGACGCGCGCAAGAACCTGCACGACGCCGCCCAGGTGGAAATTGTCCAGGGCCGCGTGGAGCGGGTGCTGCGGCAGAAACCCCGCAACTTTGACGCCCTGATCCTGGATCCGCCGCGTGCCGGGGCCGGCAAAGCAGTGGTCAAACAGCTGATCGACGCCGGTCCCCCGGCAATCGCATATGTGTCCTGCGATCCGGCGTCGTTCGCCCGCGACCTCGGCTATTTCCGGCAGGGCGGCTGGGGGATGGCGGCGCTGCGCGCCTTCGACCTCTACCCGCACACCCACCACATGGAGACTGTGGCGTTACTGACTCCCCAACCGTGATGCTACTAGGATGGGCGTAGTAGTCCGTCGTCGCGCTCCATCAACACTGCTGTTAGTGAGACTGCCGTTAACGAGAACGGCTGTTCCCTGTGTTCCGTACCTGCATCGCGTACAACCATGTACTGATGCCTGTATTAGTTAGGCAGGCCTAACTAGCAAGGGTTCAGCAGCGCGACAAAGATGAAACTGTTGCGAGAGGAGTCCTGCGATGAGCATTGTGGACAGCTTCGGTTCAAAAGGCAAACTTAATGTAGCCGGAACCGAATACGAAATTTTCCGGTTGAACTCCGTCGAAGGTGCAGAAAACCTTCCGTTCAGCCTCAAGGTATTGCTTGAAAACCTGTTGAGGACCGAGGACGGTGCCAACATCACGGCCGACCACGTCCGTGCACTGGCAGGCTGGGACCCCAGCGCCGAGCCCGACACCGAAATTCAGTTCACGCCGGCGCGCGTGATCATGCAGGACTTCACCGGCGTGCCCTGCGTCGTTGACCTCGCGACCATGCGTGAGGCTGTCAAGGAGCTCGGCGGTGACCCGAAGCGGGTCAACCCGCTGGCACCGGCCGAAATGGTCATTGACCACTCCGTCCAGATTGACGCCTTCGGCAACTCCGGCGCACTGGAGCGCAACATGGAGATTGAATACCAGCGCAACGGTGAGCGCTACCAGTTCCTGCGCTGGGGCCAGACGGCGTTTGATGACTTCAAGGTTGTCCCCCCGGGCACCGGCATCGTGCACCAGGTCAACATCGAATACCTGGCCCGCACCGTCATGACCCGTGAAGTTGACGGAGTCGTCCGGGCGTACCCGGACACCTGCGTCGGCACCGACTCGCACACCACCATGGTCAACGGCCTGGGCGTGCTGGGCTGGGGCGTTGGCGGCATCGAGGCCGAGGCCGCCATGCTCGGCCAGCCCGTCTCCATGCTCATCCCGCGCGTCGTGGGCTTCAAGCTCACCGGCTCCATCCCGGCCGGCGCCACCGCCACCGACGTCGTTCTCACCATCACCGAGCAGCTGCGCCAGCACGGAGTGGTGGGCAAGTTCGTGGAGTTCTACGGCGAAGGCGTCGCGGCTGTGCCGCTGGCCAACCGCGCCACCATCGGCAACATGAGCCCCGAGTTCGGCTCCACCGCCGCGATGTTCCCGATCGACGACGTCACCCTCGACTACTTGCGCCTCACCGGCCGGTCCGAAGAGAACGTCGCCCTCGTCGAGTCCTACGCGAAGGAACAGGGCCTCTGGCACGATCCTTCCAAGGAGATCAAGTTCTCCGAGTACCTCGAGCTGGACCTGTCCACGGTTGTTCCGTCGATCTCCGGCCCGAAGCGCCCGCAGGACCGCATCATCCTCACCGAGTCCAAGGCCCAGTTCCGCGAGGACCTGCGCAACTACGTGAAGGAAGACCTCGCCGGCGGAAGCGTCGACGAAGCAATCGACGAGAGCTTCCCGGCGTCCGACTCGCCGTCCTTCACGGGATCGGCAAGCCACGTCACGGACCAGGCCCCGCACGCCCACGGCCCGAAGTCCAACGGACGCCCGTCCAACAAGGTCAGCGTCACGACCGCCGACGGCCGCGAGTTCGAACTGGACCACGGTGCAGTCTCGATCGCCTCGATCACGTCCTGCACCAACACGTCCAACCCGTCTGTGATGCTGGCCGCCGCACTGCTGGCCCGCAACGCCGTCGACAAGGGCCTGACCTCCAAGCCGTGGGTCAAGACTTCCGTGGCTCCCGGTTCCAAGGTCGTCACCGACTACTACAACAAGTCGGGCCTGACTCCGTACCTGGAGAAGCTCGGCTTCTACATCGTCGGCTACGGCTGCGCGACGTGCATCGGCAACTCCGGTCCGCTGGACGCCGAGATCTCCGAGGCCATCCAGGCCAACGACCTCTCGGTCACCGCCGTGCTCTCCGGTAACCGCAACTTCGAAGGCCGGATCAACCCGGACGTGAAGATGAACTACCTGGCTTCCCCGCCGCTGGTCATCGCCTACGCCCTGGCCGGTACCATGGACTTCGACTTCGACAACGACGCCCTGGGCCAGGACGAGGCCGGCAACGACGTCTTCCTGAAGGACATCTGGCCGAACCCGGTCGAGGTCCAGCAGGTCATTGATTCCTCGATCGACAAGGAAATGTTTGCCCGCGGCTACGAGGGCGTCTTCGAAGGCGACGACCGCTGGAAGGCACTCGACACCCCGGCCGGCGACACCTTCGCCTGGGACGAGAAGTCCACGTACGTCCGGAAGCCCCCGTACTTCGATGGCATGAAGGCCCAGCCGGAGCCGGTCCAGGACATCACCGGTGCGCGCGTGCTGCTCAAGCTCGGCGACTCCGTCACCACGGACCACATCTCCCCGGCCGGTTCCTTCAAGTCGGACACCCCGGCCGGACAGTACCTGCTGGCCAACGGTGTGGAGCGCAAGGACTTCAACTCCTACGGCTCACGCCGCGGCAACCACGAGGTCATGATCCGCGGCACGTTCGCGAACATCCGCATCAAGAACCAGCTTCTGGACGGCGTCGAGGGCGGCTTCACCCGCGACTTCACCCAGGCCGACGGCCCGCAGGCCTACGTCTACGACGCCGCGCAGAACTACCAGGCCGCGGGCACCCCGCTGGTGGTCCTGGCCGGCAAGGAGTACGGCTCCGGCTCGTCCCGTGACTGGGCAGCCAAGGGCACGGCACTGCTGGGCGTCAGGGCTGTCGTTGCCGAGAGCTACGAGCGCATCCACCGCTCCAACCTGATCGGCATGGGCGTCCTGCCGCTGCAGTACCCGGCCGGCCAGAACGCTGCCAGCCTGGGCCTGACCGGCACGGAAACCTACGCGGTTGAGGGCGTTACCGCCCTGAACGAAGGCACCACGCCCAAGACGCTCAAGGTCACCGCCACGGCTGAGGACGGTTCCGTCACGTCATTCGACGCGGTCCTGCGCATCGATACCCCGGGCGAAGCGGACTACTACCGCAACGGCGGCATCCTGCAGTACGTGCTGCGCCAGATCTCCGCGAACTAGGGGAGGTCCTCCCGCCGGGAGGAATAGCAGTAGCGGCCCCGGCCGGTCATTGACCGGCCGGGGCTTCTGCGTTCCTTCGGTGTTCCTGCGCCGTTCCGGCAGCGGGCGTTCCCCGGAGGCGTTAGAGTTAAAAGGCATGTCTACCACCCGAAGGAGGGGCCGTTGGGAATCTTGGACACCATCCGGAATCCGCAGGACCTGAGTAAGTTGTCCGGGGCGCAGCTGGATCAGCTGGCAGCCGAGGTCAGGGATTTCCTGATCGGCAACGTCTCCCAGACGGGAGGGCACCTGGGCCCGAACCTCGGCGTCGTTGAGCTCACCATCGCGGTACACCGGATCTTCGATTCCCCCCGTGACAGCATTGTCTTCGACACCGGCCACCAGTCCTACGTCCACAAACTCCTCACCGGTCGCCAGGATTTCAGCACCCTCCGCCAGCAGGGCGGCCTCTCGGGCTACCCGGACCGCGGAGAATCCGAGCATGACATCGTCGAAAGCTCGCACGCGTCCTCGTCACTGTCCTGGGCCGACGGCATCTCCCGCGCCCGGCAACTGACCGGCGACGGCGACCGCTTCGTCGTTGCGGTGGTGGGCGACGGTGCCCTGACCGGCGGCATGGCCTGGGAGGCCCTCAACAACATCGCGGCGGACAAGAAGCGCCGCGTCGTCATTGTGGTCAACGACAATGGACGCTCCTACGCCCCGACCGTCGGCGGGTTCGCCGACTACCTTGCATCCCTGCGTCCCACCATCGATTCCCTCCGCGCCGCCCCCGCCTATGAAGGCACGCTCGAATGGTGGAAGCGCAGGCTGCAGAACGGCGGCCCCGCGGGGCAGTTCACCTACAAGAGCCTGCACGCCATGAAGAAGGGCCTCAAGGACTGGTGGGCTCCGCAGGGCATGTTCGAGGACCTCGGCATGAAGTACATCGGTCCGGTGGACGGCCACAACCTCCAGGCCATGGAAAACGCCCTCTCCACGGCGAAGAACTATGCCGGGCCCGTGATCGTGCACGCCATGACGGAAAAGGGTCATGGCTACGCCCCGGCCCGCGCCCATGAAGCGGACCAGTTCCATGCGGTCGGGATCATCGACCCGGAGACCGGCGCACCCTCCGAGGCCGGTGGCGCCAAGTCATGGACCGCCGTGTTCGCCGATGAGATCGCCGACATCGCCGACGAGCGCAAGGACATCGTCGGCATCACGGGGGCCATGCTGATCCCGGTCGGGCTGCACAAGTTCGCCGCCCGGCACCCGGACCGCGTGTTCGATGTCGGCATCGCCGAGCAGCACGCCCTCACCTCGGCGGCCGGCATGGCGTTCGGGGGACTGCACCCGGTGGTCGCCGTCTACGCAACGTTCCTGAACCGTGCCTTCGACCAGCTGCTGATGGACGTGGCCCTGCACAAAGCAGGCGTCACGATCGTCCTCGACCGGGCCGGCGTCACCGGGCCGGACGGCGCGAGCCACCACGGCATGTGGGACATGGCCATGGTCCAGATCGTCCCCGGCCTCCACCTCGCCGCACCGCGCGACGCGACACGGTTGCGGGAGGAACTGCGCGAGGCCGTGGCCATCGAAGACGCCCCCAGCGTGATCCGCTACTCCAAAGGCAGCGTCGGCGCCGAGGTCGAGGCGCTCGAACGCCTGGCCGACGGCGTCGATGTGCTGGCCCGCCGCCCCGCAGGCTCCACCGAGAACGACGTCCTGATCGTGAGCGTCGGCGCCATGTCCGAACTCGCGCTGGACGTCTCCAACCGGCTCGGCGCCCAGGGGATCAGCTCCACGGTGGTGGATCCGCGCTGGGTCCTCCCGGTCCGGCGGTCCATCATCGACCTCGCCGCGCACCACCGCCTGGTCATCTGCATCGAGGACGGTGTGCGCGCCGGTGGTGTCGGCTCGCGGATCCGCCAGGAGATGCGCGCCGCGGGAGTGGACACCGCCCTCAACGAGGTCGGCCTCCCGGTCGAATTCCTCGATCACGGCACCCGCAAACAGGTCCTCGAACGCGTCGGGCTGACCGCCCAGCAGATCACGCACGACGTCGTCGCCCAGGTCCTGGGCACCAAGGTGCCGTTCGCGCGTCCGTTGCCCGGCCACGAACACCCCAGCACCGGCAGCCTGCCGCTGCTGTAGCCAGCACGTCTGTTGAGCACTACCCCGTACGGCCCCACCCTTGGCGGCGCCGTGCGGACCAGGAAGGAACTGGCATATGAGTGGAATTATCCGGGTTTACAAACGCGACGAAGAGGGCACCCTGCAGTTCAGGGAGGCCTGGTTTGACGAGGACTACAGCCAGTTCGTGATGAACCACGGCGTCGTCGGGCACCAAAGCAAAACCGACGAGACCGACGTCGAGGACGCCGACGTTGCCGAGCGCCTCATGGACGCCTTCGCGGTGCAGTGCGCCGAGGACGGCTACGCCGAAATTCCGGACGAGGAACAGTTCTGGGTGGTGGCCCAGTACGCGCTGAAGACCAAGGAGGGGACCAGCCGCGACAAGTACCTCGAGGAGAAAGCCAAGGATGCCCTCATCAGCCATCTGGCCTGGCGGGGCCTGGGGATCGTGGATCGAAGCGAGTTTTCAGATGGCCGGCTGAACATCTTCTGCCTCACCCCGGACGTCAACAAGACGGTCAACGCCATCAAGGTATGCATCCGGGGTGAGGACCTGGACTTCACCAAGCTGAGCATTGGGGCCGCGCCGTTTGGCGAGGAGACCTTCAAGCTCAAACACTCACCGAAGCCGGCCAGCAGCTTCACGCTCTAGCCAACACCGGCAAGGAGCCCTACACGGCTCGCATCAGTTTGGGGGCAACCGACTGAAAGGCAACGCAATGACGCGAAAATCCTCTCAACCAGGCAGCACACCGCTCCCCACGGGACTGGCGGCGCCGGCACGCAAGTCCCTCGCGCACGCGGGGGTGGAAACCCTCGAGCATCTCGTGGAGCTTGGCCGGCGCCGGCTTGCCGGGATGCCGGGCGTCTGCCCGCGCACCCTCGCGCAGCTCCAGGACGCCATGGACGAGCACGGCCTGGAACTGCCCGCGGGATAGCCGTGACGGCGGCGTTGGACCGGACGCCCGACCGGCCGTTATAGGGTAAATCCATGACTGAATACCGCCGTGTGGGAAATTCCGGACTATCCGTCTCGGTCGTGGGACTGGGCTGCAACAACCTGGGCCGGCCCGGGACCGTGACGGAATCGCAGGAGGGCACGGACGCCGTCGTGCATGCCGCCCTGGACGCCGGGATCACCTTTTTCGACGTCGCGGACAGCTACGGCCGGGAACCAGGACTCAGCGAGAGGATGCTGGGCAGCGCCCTTGGCTCGCGCCGGGACGACGCCGTGATCGGCACGAAGTTCGGCATGGACATGCGCGGTGCCAACGGCGAGGACTTCGGCGCCCGCGGATCCCGCCGCTACATCATCAAGGCCGCGGAATCCTCGCTGCGCCGGCTCGGCACGGACTGGATCGACCTTTACCAGTTCCATACCCCGGACCCGCTGACGCCCATCGATGAGACGCTCTCGGCCCTCGAGGACCTCGTGACCAGCGGCAAGGTCCGCTATATCGGTCACTCCAACCGGGCCGGCTGGCAGATCGCCGAGGCCGAGTTCGTGGCCCGTGCCCGCGGGGGAGTGCGCTTCATCTCCAGCCAGAACCACTACAACCTGCTGGACCGCCGTGCGGAGCTTGAGGTGACCCCCGCCGCCGAGGCCTACGGGCTGGGCGTGCTGCCGTACTTCCCGCTCGCCAACGGCTTGCTGACCGGCAAGTACTCTGCCGGCCGCGCCCCCGAGGGCTCCCGGCTCAGCCACAGCCGCACCAACCTGGTGAACGACGCCGACTGGGAACAGCTGGGTGCCTTCGGCGACTTCGCCGCCGCACGCGGTCTCACCGAGGTCCAGGTCGCATTCTCCTGGCTGGCCGCCCAGCCGTCCGTCAGCAGCGTCATCGCCGGCGCCACCACGCCGGAGCAGGTGCGCCAGAACGCCGCCGCCGTGGCCTGGAAGCCCAGCCCTGCCGAACTCGCCGAGCTGGACGACCTCTTCCCGCGCACACCCAAGGTGGCACTGTTCTGACCAATCAAGCCTCGAGCGAGTCGGCACTGAATAATCCGGCATTTAATAATCCGACCCTGAACCGTCGGACCGGGGGCAGCTTCCCGGACGGTCTCCCAGCGACCCAATCGATCCTCATGGATGTCGACACCGGGATCGACGACGCGCTGGCCCTGGTCTATCTGCTGGCCCGGCCCGACATCCGGATCCAGGCCATCACCTGCACCGCAGGGAACGTCGGGGCGCGGCAGGTGGCGTTGAACAACCTGGCCCTGCTGGAGCTGTGCGGCCGCCAAGGCATCGAGGTGGCCATCGGCGCCGAGGTTCCGCTGGAGATCCCGCTGGTCACCACCGAGGAGACCCACGGGCCGCAGGGAATCGGCTACGCCGAGCTGCCGCCGCCGGTCCAGCAGATCTCGGCGCGGCACGCCGTCGACGTCTGGGTGGAGGAGGTGCGGGCACATCCGGGGGAGATCACCGGACTGGTTACCGGCCCGCTGACCAACTTTGCCCTCGCCCTGCGCCGCGAACCGGAGCTCCCTCGGCTGCTCAAGGGGCTCGTCATCATGGGCGGCAGCTACTACTACCAGGGCAACACCACCCCGACGGCCGAATGGAACACTTCGGTGGACCCGCACGCCGCCAAGGAAGTGTTCGCCGCTTACCGCGGGCTGCCCGAGGACAAGCTGCCGATCGTCTGTGCGCTGGAGACCACCGAACGGATCGAGATGCAACCGGAGCACTTGCGGCGCTTGAGCGAGGCCGCGGGCGCACCGGAACCTGAACTGGTCCTTCCGGAGCAGCCGGAGGGTCTGCGCAGCCCGTCCGGGAACCCGCTCGTCGCCTGCCTGTCTGACGCCCTGCGCTTCTACTTCGAATTCCACCGGCTCTACGACCAAGGCTATGTGGCGCACGTGCACGACGCCTTCGCGGCGTGCGTTGCCGCCGGACGAACACCGTTCACCACCCGCCCGGCCACGGTCGACGTCGAAACGGACTCTCCGCTCCTGATCGGCACCACGGTGGCAGACTTCCGTGGGCTGTGGGGGCTGCCGCCCAACGCCAGGATTGTGTCCGACAACAATCCCGAACACTGTTTCGACGAACTGATTTCCTCAATTGGTGCCCTTGGACGCGCCGTGGGTGCGCGGTCGCCGGGCACCTGAGGCGTTCCGCCTGAGACGGGGCCGCCAGTGGGTTCCCGCGCGGGTCCGCGGATCGCTAGGATGGTAGCTGCGCCGAGGTGACATGAGGCGGATGTTGTCGCACCCACCCAAAGGAACACCTCCCATGTCACAGCCAGCTCTTACTGTCACGGACCCTGGACAGGGGGCCGGCCGCGGTCGCCGCCTGCTCGAAATTGCCGGCGCCGCATCCATCGCCGCCACCTACGTCTTCCTGGTGCTGACCCAGCCCGCTGACATTGCCAACGGCCCGGCGAGTTTCTCGGCCCTCGTGGCCCTCGGCGGCTTCCTGCTCGGCGCGGTGCTGCTGATTGTCGCCGTCCTGCCGGTGCTTCCCACCTCCACTCTGGTCCTCATCCCCGTGGCACTTGTCCTGAACGTGGTCCTCGGGCAGCTCATGGGCAGCACCGGCCTGCCGTTCTACATCGACGCGATCGGCACGGTCCTGATCGGCGTCCTGGCGGGTCCCGCCGCCGGCGCCGCCACGGGCGCGCTGAGCAGCATCGTCTGGTCCTTCTTCAATCCCACGGTCCTGCCGTTCGCCGCCGGCGCCGCCCTCATCGGCTTCCTCGCCGGCATGGCTGCCCGCGTCGGCCTGTTCCGCCGCTTCTACCTCGCACCCGTGGCCGGCTTCATCACCGGAATCCTCGCCGGCGTCGTCTCCGCCCCGATCGCCGCCTTCGTCTTTGGCGGCACGTCCGGCCTCGGCACCGGTGCGATCGTCAGCGCTTTCCGCGCCATGGGGGACACCCTCCTGGCCGCCATCACCAAGCAGGCCTTGATTTCGGACCCCATGGACAAAGCGATCGTCTTCACCGTCGCGGCGCTGCTGGCCTACGCCCTGCCCCGCCGCACCACTTTCCAGTTCCCCTTCGTACGGCGCTTCCGCGTACTCGCCGGCAAAGCCCCGTCGGCGCCCGACGCCTGAGCCGTGATGCTGTGACACTGCGGCCCTGATCCTATGACCCTGCGCCTTCACCCCTTCACCGCACTGACTGCGGCGGCCTGTACTGCCGTGATCACGACGGCGGCAGCCAGTTGGCCGTTGTCCGTCGCCGTCGGACTCGCCGCGGCGGTCCTCGCGGTGCGCCGTGGAGTCGCGGGGCGGGTCCTGTCGGCCGCGGCGGTGATCCTTGTGCCCCTGTTCCTGTCCTTGCTGGTGCTGCACGGTCTCTTCTTCCCCGAAGGCCACACTGTCCTCGCTGAGTGGGGACCGGCCCGGGTCACCGCCGAGGGCCTGCGATTCGCGCTGGAGCTCGGAACCCGGACCGCCGCCTGCGTCCTGGTGTTCCTCCTCTTTTCCTTCACGGTGAGCGTTCCGGACCTCGTCTCGGCCCTCTCGGCCCGCCGGATACCGCCGCAGTTCGGATTCGTCCTGGCCTCCACCCTGACCCTCCTGCCTGCCGTTGCGGGGCGCCTGGACCGGATCCGGCAGGCCCAGGAAACGCGCGGGATGGTGATCCGCGGCGGCCTGTGGTCGCGCGCCCGCGCGCTGCGCCTGCAGATGATTCCGCTGGTTCTGGCCCTGATGGACGACGCCGGCAGCCGCGCCCAGGCTCTCGAGGCCCGCGGGTTCGGCAGCCCGGGACCCCGCACCAGTTACCGCGACGTCGCCGACCCGCCTGCCCAGCGGCTCTTCCGGGCCGCGGCATTCGTTCTCGCTGCTGCAGCCGTCGCCGCGCGGCTCGTTGTCTCCTGGCCTGCTGGAGGGTCGTCGTGACAGCGGCCACCCGCACGGCGCTCCGGGCGCGGATTGATGCCTTCACGTTTCATGGCGAGAGCCAGCCGGCGCTGCGCGATGTAACTCTCTCGGTCACGCCCGGCTCCCTGACCGCCGTCCTGGGCGGCTCCGGGAGCGGAAAGTCCACGCTCGGAAAACTGCTGGCAGCCTGGCTGCGCGCCGGCCAGGCGGGGGAGTTCCGAGGCAGCCTAGAGCTCGACGGCACCCGGCTGGATTTCCACGGCGCGCCGGACGACCCGCGGATCAACCCGGCCGAATGGTCCCGCCGCGTGGCCTTCGTCCCGCAGGACGCCGCCTCGATGCTTTCCACGGTGCGCGCCACAGTCGCCGAGGAGCTGGCCTTCGGCATGGAACTCCGTGCGACGCCACGGGGGGACATGCTCCGCGCAGTCGAACACACCGCCGCGCGGACCGGCCTGTCCGGGCTACTGGACCGCGACCCGGCCACGCTCTCCGGCGGAGAGCTGCGTCGGCTCGCGGTGGGCTGCGCGGTCATCGCGGAACCGGACATGCTCATCCTTGACGAGCCGATGGCTTCCCTGGACGCGGCCGGGTCCGCCCGGATCGAGGAGCTGATCCGCGGACTCTGTGCCACCGGCACCGGCGTCGTCCTGTTGAGCCAAGCGGCCGACCGGCTTGCCGGCGAAGCCACGCACTGGACCGTCCTCGACGCCGGGACAGTCACCGCCGCGGGGGCGCCGGCACAGCTGATCGGCTCGGCCGAGCTGGAGCACGCCGGGGTGCTTGTGCCCGGAACTCACCGCCCTGACGCCGGCGCAGTCCCCGGTCCGGGCCCGGTGCCTCCCGCCGTACCTGCCCCCGGGGCGGTAACGCCCGAACCATGCCTTGAACTGTGCGGCGTCGGGTTCGGCTACGGCCAGGACCAGCGGCGGTGCGGGACCGGTCCCCGGCAACGGGTCCTGCGGGACGTGGACCTCGCCGTTCACCCGGGCGAGATCATCGCCGTGACCGGTGCCAACGGCGCCGGCAAGTCGACCCTTCTGCGGCACTTCAACGGACTGCTGCGGCCGGCCGAGGGAGACGTCCGGGTCTGCGGACGCAGCATCGCCGGGGTGCCGGTGGGAACGGTGGCGGCCTCGGTGGGCGTGCTGTTCCAGCATCCGCGGGACCAGCTCTTCGAACGGACCGTCCTGCGGGAAGTTGCGTTCGGCCTCCGGCAGCTCTTCGGCAAAGCCGAAGCCGGGGACAGGGCACGGGCCGCGCTGGCCGCCGTCGGGCTTTCCGCCGACGCCGGGGCGGTCCACCCGGCCGAACTGTCCGCCTCGCAGCAGCGGCTGCTCGCCCTGGCCACGGTCCTGGCCCGCGAACCGGCAGTGCTGGCCCTGGACGAGCCCACCGTGGGGCTGGACCGGCACGGACTCGAACGGCTCGGCAGGGCCGTCGCGGCCGCGGCGGCGCGGGGGACCGCCGTCGTTATGGTCACCCACGACCTCTCCTACGCCCGCGCCACCGCGCACCGGATCCTTGGACTCGACGGCGGGACCCTGCGGGAGCTCTGAGGCCGGGACAGCACCCGGAACGTGCGCCGTTGCCGAGGGGCCACGCGCGGGCTTACGGCTTTGTTACGTCCATGGCGGCGGAGGCTGGCCCTGTTTTCCGTCAAAACCGGGCCGCACCGGCGCCCTCCCACGGTTTTCCCGGCTTGCGCCCAGACATGGTGGATACGGTCCAGCCATGACCTCAAAAACCCTTGTCATCAACTCTGCCCTGGGCGCTGTTATTCTGGCGCTCGGAGCGGGGACCTACTTGTCCGTCACGGCCGCAGGGTCAACGTCTCCCGCGGCATCGGTCCGGACGGTCGCGGTGAGCAAGGCCAGCATCTCCTCGGTCGCGACCGCGTCGGGCAACGTCTCGCCCGCGACTACCACAGTGGTGAATGCGCAGAACTGCACCGGCCCCATCGTTTCCGTCAGCGCGACGCTGGGCCAGCAGGTGACGGCCGGTCAGCAACTGCTGACCATCGACCCCACAAATGCGCAAGATGCGCTCAAGACGGCCCAGGCACAGCTGACGTCGGTCAGCGCGCAGGCCAATCAGCAGCAGGTTTCGGCTGCGGGCCAGGTGTCCTCCGCCAACCAGAACCTGGTCAACGCCCAGCAGTCCGCCAACCTCGACGCCTCGCAGCAGGCCGCCGCCGTCGCGGCGGCGCAAAAGACCGTGGACGCGGACACGGCGGCCGTCAGTGCCGCCAGGGCTCAGCCCGTCCCCAACCCGAAACCGGCCACGTGGGTGGACCCCGTGGCGGCGGCGCAGAACCAGCTGGCCAAGGACCAGCAAGCCCTGGCCCAGGCGCAAAATCAGGCCTCCTCGACGCAGCTCAAAGACAAGCAGCAGGTCTCGACGGCGGCCACCGCCCTCGGCAATGCCCAAAATTCCGCGGCTTCCTCGGGCGGAACCAACGTCACCAGCGCGCAGCTCGCGGTCGAAGCCGCTCAGACCAACCTCGCCGCGTGCACCCTGAACGCCCCGGCGGCCGGCACGATCACGGCGGTCAGCGCCACGGTGGGCGCCCTGACCGGATCTTCCGGAAACGGCGCCGCAGCGTCCGGCCCGGCCGCCACCGGTGCGTCCGCCGGTGCCGCCGCCGCGTCAACGTCCTCCGCCTCCGGAAGCGGCCTCGTCACGATCAGTGACACAAGCCATCTACAGGTGGTGGCCGGATTCTCCGAATCCGACGTCGCGACCATGAAACCGGACCAGACCGCTCAGTTCACCTTCCCCGCCCTGAGCCAGGACGCCAACGCCGCGCCCGTCACCGGCAAGGTGGTCTCGATCGCGCAGACCTCCAGCACCACCAACGGCGTGGTGACCTACCCGGTCACGGTCTCGATCGCCAATCCGCCATCAACCCTGCGCCTGGGCCAGAGCGCCAACATCTCCGTGACCACGGGCATTGCCGACAACGCCTTGCTCGTACCAAGCCTCGCGGTGTCCACCGTCGGGGCGGGCCAGATCGTCAACGTCGTTAGGGACGGCACGCCGACGCCGACGCGCGTCACCACGGGGATCACCGCCAACGGGCGGACCCAAGTCCTCAGCGGACTTTCCGAGGGTGACCAGATTGAACTTCCGGCCATTTCGAGCGCCCTGGACACCGGTACCGGTACCGGCACCACACAAGGCAACGGGTTCGGCGGTGCCGGGTTCGGCGGCGGCAACCGTGGCGGCGGCACCCGGAACGGAGGGCAGTAGGCCATGGCGGCGGTCATCGAACTCTCCGACGTCAACAAGCTCTACGGCAAGGGCGAGGCAGAGGTCCGGGCGCTCGACGGCGTCAGCATCACCATCGAGCGCGGCGACTTCGTGGCCATCATCGGGGCATCCGGCTCCGGCAAGTCCACCATGATGAACATCATTGGCTGCCTGGATGCCCCGACGTCGGGAAACTACTTGCTGGACGGCATCCACACCGCAGAGCTCGACGAATACCAGCAGGCACAGATCCGCAACCGCAAGATCGGCTTTGTTTTTCAGAACTTCAACCTGATTTCCCGCACCAAAGCCGTCGAGAACGTTGCCATGCCGCTCGCCTACGCCGGCGTCCGCCGGCAGGAACGGCACACCCGTGCCTTGGCGATGCTCGACGCCGTCGGGTTGTCCAGCCGGGCTGACCACAAGCCATCCCAGCTTTCGGGCGGCCAACAGCAGCGCGTGGCCATTGCGCGGGCCCTCGTCACCAACCCGGTGCTGCTGCTGGCCGATGAACCGACGGGCGCACTGGATTCGCGGTCATCCTCGGAAATCCTGGACCTGTTCGACCGGCTGCACGGAACGGGCCGGACCATCGTGATGATCACCCACGAGGCCGACGTCGCCGAGCGGGCAGGCCGGGTCGTGCGCATGCAGGACGGCAGGATCGTCTCCGACGACCGCCAGCAGCCGTTCGGCGGTCATGCCTTGGTTGCGGCGCAGTGAGCCTCCTGGAGTCCGCGCGGTTTGCCCTCGCCGGGGTCGCGGCCAACAAGATGCGCTCGGTGCTGACCACGCTGGGAATCCTCATCGGCATCGCCGCCGTCATTGTGCTGCTCGCCGTCGGCGCCGGAACCAGCAACGCCATCAAGGCCCAAATTGGCAAGCTGGGGACCAACGTGCTGACCGTGAGCCGCTCAACATCGGTGGGCGGTCGGGCCGGAGCCGGAGCCCAGGTCGGCGCCAGCCGCACCCGCAGCACCAACCTCACGCTCGACGACGAAAAAGCCCTCACCGACCCCGTCCTCGCCCCCGACATCGCCCGCACCGCACCGATCGTGCAGGCGCAAGGCGTGACGGGAACCTACAACAACGCCACGCACTCGGTGGCGAGCTTCCTCGGCACAACGTCGCCCTATTTCGAGATCAGCAACAGTACGGTGGCATCGGGCGCCCTCTTCACCGATGCCGACCAACAGGCCGCAAACCCCGTGGCCGTCATCGGCAATACTGTCGCCGCCGATCTCTTCGGCACCAACTCGGCTTCCGCCGTCGGGCAGACCATCCAGTTGAACGGCCAGAACTTCACCGTAACCGGCGTGCTGACCGTCAAGGGGTCCTCGGGACTGAACGACCCTGACGACATCGTGGTGGTACCGCTGTCCACCGCCCAAAACAAGTTCACCGGATACGCTCCGACGTTGGCATCCATCACCGTGCAGGCCGCATCAGCCGATGTCATGAACCAGGCGCAGAACGAACTGCAGATGATCCTCGATGCCCGCCACAGAGTTGACGCCAGCACCCGTGACTACCAAGTGCGGAACCAAGCACAGATCCTCACCACCGCCACCAACACCACGCAGACCCTCACTATCCTGCTGGGTGCCGTGGCCGCCATCAGCCTCCTCGTCGGCGGGATCGGCGTCATGAACATCATGCTGGTCACGGTCACCGAGCGGACCCGTGAAATCGGCATCCGCAAGGCCATCGGCGCCTCCCGCGGGAGCATCGTCGCGCAATTCCTGATTGAATCGCTGATCATCTCGGTCATTGGCGGTATCGCTGGAATCGTGATCGGTTTTGCCGGCAGCGCCTTCCCCGTCCTGGGGGTCCAGCCTGAGGTGCAGCCGTGGACAGTGTGGCTGTCGCTTGCCGTCTCGGCCTTCATAGGCCTCGTGTTCGGTGTCTACCCCGCTAACAAAGCCGCGAAGCTGCGGCCCATCGATGCACTCCGCTATGAATAGGATTTCCATGAAGAGTTTCTTCCCAGATACCAGCGGCGCCGCGCGCGGTGGCGGCGAACCCGCAGAGTCGTCCCCCACGGAAGCGCTGCCCGCAGCGGAGGCGACACAGGCCGCAGATCCAACGCCGGTGACAGGCTGGCGTCGCAGTCTCCAACCGAAATCCGGCGCCGCCCCGGGAAGCTGGCTGGCGGGAGCTGCCGAGCAACCGGCCGAAGCCAGCGACAACCCCGAGTTGCCCGGCGCCGACGAGGAACCCTTCATTCCCAAGAGCAAGTACGTCATGGGGCGGTCCACGAAGGTCCTGGCGTGCGTGGTCCTGGTGGCAGCCGGCATGTTTACTGGCTCGGCCATCCAGAAGCAGATTGATGCCGGAACGCGTGGATCCCGCTCCAACTTCGGCAATTTCCAGGGTCCCGGCGCCGGAACAGGAACCGGATCCGGCAACTTTTCACCCGGCCAGGGGCGTCGCGGCGGCGGGACCGCAGGAGGGGCTGCCGGCGGCGGGACCGCAGGTGGAGCCGGAGCCGGCGGGCAGGGCGGTGCCGCAACGCCCTCCGCCGGTCAGTAACGAATCGACGGCGCGCACCCAGCAGCAAGCGCCGCCGCCCGCACCTTTCATCGGTGCGGGCGGCGGCGGCTCTGCGTGGCCTTGGGAGCCGGTCAGGCGGCGGGCTCGGAGGCTACGCCCGGGGCCAGGAACTTCTTGCCGTTGACCCGCTCTGAGGCGCCCACCCGGTCCAAATACGGGGTGATGCCACCCAGGAACATCGGCCAGCCTGCGCCAAGGATCATGCAGAGATCGATGTCCTCCGGACCGGCCACCACACCCTCCTCGAGCATGAGCCCGATTTCCTCCGCCAGGGCGTCCTGTGTGCGGCGCAGGACTTCCTCCGCGGTGGACGGGCTGCTGCCGAAGGACATCAGCGCGAGGGTCTCGGCCGGGATGACGGGCTTGCCGTCCGCACCCGGAGCCCAGATGGACTTCACGCCGTTGTCGATCAGCGCCTGCAGGTTCGTCGAGACCCGGAACCGGTCCCCGAAGGCCGCGTGCAGCGACTCCTGGACGTGCTGGGCCACCGGCAGGCCCACCATGGCGCCAAGCACAAAGGGAGTCATCGGCAGGCCCATCGGCCGCAACGCGTTGTCTGCGACCTCGGCCGGGGTGCCCTCGTCGAAGGCCGCGGTCACTTCGCCCATGAGGCGCAGCAGTATGCGGTTGACCACGAATGCGGCGGCATCCTTGACGAGCACGGCCGACTTCTTCAGGCCCCTGGCGAGTTCGAAGGCGGTGGCCAGCACGGCGTCGTCGGTCTTCGGCGCGCGGACGATTTCCAGCAGCGGCATCACCGCCACGGGGTTGAAGAAGTGGAACCCGACGAGCCGCTCGGGGTGTTCGAGGTCCGCAGCCATTGCCGTGACAGACAGTGACGAGGTGTTAGTGGCAAGGATGCACTCGGGCGATACGATCGCCTCGACCTCCTTGAAGACCTGCTTCTTGACGTTGAGTTCCTCGAAGACGGCCTCGATCACGAAGTCGGCGTCTGCGAAGACTTCCTTGGACACCGAGCCGGTGACCAGCGCCTTGGTGCGGTTCGCGGCGTCGGGGCTGATCCGCTTCTTGGCCAGCAGCTTGTCCACCTCGGCGTGCACGTAGCCAACCCCCTTGTCCACCCGGGCCTGGTCGATGTCCGTCATCACCACCGGCACCTTGAGCTGGCGGGCGAAGAGCAGGGCGAGCTGGCTTGCCATCAGACCGGCGCCCACGACGCCCACTTTTCCCACCGGGCGGGCAAGCTTTCGGTCCGGGGCGCCGGCCGGGCGTTTCGCGCGCCGCTGCACGAGGTCCAGGAACGCGTAGACGGTGGAGCGGAACTCGGGGGTCTGCATGAGGTCCGCGAGGGTGTCGCATTCGAGTTCGGCGGACTGGGCCTGCGTCAGGGTCCGGTTGGCCTCCATGACCTCGAGGACCTTGGCCGGCGCGGGGGAGGCATTGGACGTCTTGGCCTCGACAAAGGCCCTGCCCTTCGCGACGGCGGCCGCCCAGCGCGCTGCGACCTCCGGATCGGCGGGGTCGACGGCGTTGGCCCGCTCGGGCGCCACGGCGCCGGCAATGACCTTCGCGGCCCAGGCGACGGACTGCTCAATGAAGTCCGCGGGCTCGAACATGGCGTCCGCCACGCCGAGCTCAAAGGCCTGCGGGCCCGTGAGCGTGCGGTTGTTGCTCAGCGGGTTTTCGATCATGACCTTGAGCGCGTTCTCCGGCCCGATCAGCCGCGGCAGGATATAAACTCCGCCCCAGCCCGGAATCAGCCCGATGAAGGCTTCCGGCAGCGCCAGGGCGCCGGCGCCCGTGGAGACGGTCCGGTAGGTGGACTGCAGCGCGATCTCCAGGCCGCCGCCCAGGGCCAGGCCATTGATGAACGCGAAGCTGGGGACGCCGAGGTCGGCCAGGGTGGAGTAGACCTCGTGGCCCAGCTGGGCCATCCACAGGCCCTGTTCACGCCCGCTGACGGACTTGACCGTGGACAGGTCCGCGCCCGCCACCAGGAAGTACGGCTTGCCGGTAACGCCCACGCCGGCAATCTCGCCGCGGGCAGCGCGCTCCTTCAGCCCCTCCAGGACCGTCCCGAGTTCCACGAGGGTGTTGGGCCCGAGCATGGTGGGTTTGGAGTGGTCCAGGCCATTGTCCAGCGTGATGAGCGCAAAGGTGCCGGGGCTCTTGCCATCAGTCGCCTTCCCACCTGCGGCGGGTAGCTCGATGTCCTGGACGTAGGAGTGGGTGGCCGTCTCGTTCGGGAAGAGATCGGCAAGCTTGCGGAAATCAGCGGCGCTCATGCTGGGGCTCCAGTCGTGGTGGTGGCGGAATCGGGGATGGTGTACTCGGTGCCGTAATCCGCGTGGTGGGGGTTCTCCCAGATGACGGTGGCCCCCATGCCGAGGCCGATGCACATGGTGGTCATGCCGAAGCGGACCGTGGGGTCTTCTTCGAACTGCCGGGCCAGCTGGTTCATCAGCCGGACCCCGGAGGACGCCAGCGGGTGTCCGACGGCGATCGCGCCGCCGTAGCGGTTGACACGGGGGTCGTCGTCGGCGATCCCGAAGTGGTCCAGGAAGCTGAGGACCTGGACGGCGAAAGCCTCGTTGATCTCGAAGAGGCCGATGTCCCCGATGCCGAGGCCGGCGCTCTTCAGCGCCTTCTCGGTGGCCGGAACCGGGCCGATCCCCATGACCTCAGGTTCCACACCGGCGAAGGCGTAGGACACCAGGCGCATCCTGACCGGCAGGCCGAGTTCCTCGGCGGCGTCCGCGGAGGCCAGCAGGGCGGCGGTGGCGCCGTCGTTGAGTCCGGCGGCATTGCCCGCGGTGACCCGGCCGTGGGCGCGGAAGGGGGTCCGCAGTGCGGCGAGGTCCTCAACCGTGGTGCCCGGGCGCGGCGGCTCATCTACCGTGTTCACCGTCCAGCCCTGACCCGGCTTCATCGTGGCCACCGGCACGAGGTCGGGCTGGATCTGATCCTTGGCGTAGGCAGCGGCCAGCTTGTCCTGGGAAGCGACGGCGTAGGCGTCGGTGCGTTCCTTCGTGATGGCCGGGAAGCGGTCGTGCAGGTTCTCGGCCGTGTTGCCCATGTTCAGGGCCGCCGGGTCAACGAGCCGCTCCGAGATGAAGCGCGGGTTGGGGTCGGCGCCGGCGCCCATCGGGTGGTTGCCCATGTGTTCCACGCCGCCGGCGATGACGACGTCGTACGCGCCGAAGCCGATCCCGCTTGCCGTCGTGGTCACGGCGGTCATGGCGCCGGCGCACATGCGGTCGATCGCGAAGCCGGGCACGGTCCGCGGGAGCCCGGCGAGCAGGGCGGCGGTGCGGCCGATGGTCAGGCCCTGGTCGCCCGTCTGCGTGGTGGCGGCGATCGCGACTTCGTCGATCCGTTCCGCCAGAAGCGAGGGGTTTCGGCGCATCAGTTCGCGGATGCACTTAACCACGAGGTCATCGGCGCGGGTGCCGGCATAAATGCCCTTTTCGCCCGCGCGGCCGAAGGGGGTGCGGACGCCGTCGACGAAGACGACCTCGCGAATGGCGCGGGGATCCGCGGTGCGGGGACTCGCGCTGTTGGTTTTCCCGCTGCTGGTTGTTCCGCTCGTGCTGGCTGGGCTCACGTGGTGCTCCTCATTGAGACATGGGTGCCGGATCCGCGCTAGCGGCAAGGCCTGGTGCAGGACTTGCCGCAGGCAGGTGGAATCCGGGCGACATCATGCATCATGTTACTCGCCAGTAACATAGCTGGCAAGGAGGCGGGGGAGCCGCGTTTGAGGTTTCCCGTGAGGGGCGGACTATCCGGCGGAACCGGACGGCACCTCCGCGGAAGCTTTCGGCTCCTTGACGGGCAGCGGCTCGGGGTGCAGGAAGGCCTCGGTGATGAGCGGAGCGGTGATTTCGATCTGCCACTGGCGTGCTCCGAGGTTCGCGAGCTCTTCGGCCACGCCTTCCTCGCTGAGTTCGACCGGCGGACGCCACGCGACCCGGCGGAGGTAGTCAGGCGTCAGGAGGTTTTCCACGGGCAGATTCAGTTCCTCGGCCCTGGCCTGGAGCTTGGGGCGGGCTGTGGCAAGCCGCGCGGCGGCCTCCGGGTCCCGGTCCGACCAGACGCGCGGCGGCGGGGGAGCGTTGGTGGGCAGGTGCAGCGGGGGAAGGTCTTCCAGGGCCCTGGCGGTGGCGATGCAGCGCAGCCAGCGGGGCGCCTCGCGCTGGGCGGCGCGGCCATGGAACCCCTTGGTGCCGAGGAGCTGCGGGACCGTGGTGGGCATGGCCTTGGCGGCGGCGACGAGGGCGGAGTCGGGGATCAGCCGGCCGGGGGCGACGTCGCGCTTCTGGGCCAGGGAATCGCGCTCCAGCCACAGCTCCCTGACGGCGGCCAGCTGGCGGCGGTCCCGGATCTGGTGCAGCCCGGAGGTCTTGCGCCACGGGTCAACGCGCGGCGGGGCCTGTCCGGCCTCAAGGATGGCGGCGAATTCCTGTTCGGCATACTCCAGCTTGCCGTCCGCGACGAGGAGTTCGATGAGTTCCTCGCGCAGCTCGGTGAGGACTTCGACGTCGAGGGCGGCATAGCGCAGCCAAGGTTCCGGCAGCGGCCGGGTGGACCAGTCGGCGGCGGAGTGTTCCTTGGCCAGACCGAAGCCCAGGAGCTGTTCGATCACGGCGGCGAGGCCCACTCGGGGCAGCCCGGCCAGCCGCGCGGCGAGCTCGGTGTCAAAGAGTTTGTCCGGCCACATGCCGAGTTCGGACAGGCAGGGGAGGTCCTGGCTGGCGGCGTGGAGGATCCATTCGACGCCGCGCAGGGCGTCATTGATGATGCTCAGGTCCCCGAACGGTTCGGGATCGATCAACCAGGTCCCGGAGCCTTCGCGCCGGATCTGGACGAGGAAGGCGCGCTGGCCGTAGCGGAAGCCCGAGGCCCGTTCCGCATCCACGCCCGCTGGCCCGTGGCCGGCGGCGAGGGCCGCGGCGCAGCGTTCGAGTCCGGACTGGGTTTCGATGACCAGAGGCACGCCGTCACGGGGGGCGTCGAGGTCGATCACTTCAGGGACCAGGCTGTCGAAGCCTTCCACCGTGATGTGGGCTGTGGTGTCAGCGGCCTCTGTCGTATTGTGAACGGCGCCGGCCGTGCTGATTTCCGGATTTTGAGGGGTCATGGTCCCTACAGTTTACCGACAACATGGCGTATAAGGCCGTGACCGTGGCCGAATAAACGCCTCACGCGTGTCCGCGGGGGCGCCGGGGAAGGGGAGTGACACCCTCGGGCAGGGGCGGCAGCCCGGCGAAGGTGCAGACCATGTCCGACCACGCCTCCAGGTGCGAGGTGATGTCCGGGGTGGCGGGGGTCCAGGAAGCCCGGAGTTCGATGTCGATCGAATCCGGCCTGTCCGACAACGTTCCAAAGCTCTCTGAGAGCACCCTTGTGGCCGTGCCGCCGGCGGAGCGGTAGGGTGCCTGGTGGTTGTCCAGCGCCTCTACCAGCCAGGCCCACGCCACCGATCCCAGCAGTTCGTCGTTGCCCATCTCAGGTTCCAGTTGGGCGCGGATGTAGGTGACGATCCGGAACTCCCCGTCCCACACGGCCGAGCCGTCGGGATCGTGGAGCAGGATGAAGCGGCCGGTGGCGAGTTCGACGTCGTCGCTGCCGGACGCACGCGCCAAAGCCGCGGCGGCCGGGCCGTGGACCGCGCCGCCGGCGGATTCGCCCGGGCCGATCACTTCTGCGCCCAGGGCGACGGCGAACGGTGCCAGCCGTGACGGTGCCGGAATTTCATCCAGGTGAAGTTCGCTGCGGCACCGAGCCTGTCGAAGGGTCCCCAAGGCGAAGAGGAAATCTGCCGGAACCTGATCGAGGGAGCTCACCTTGGAAGGTTATGCAACGGCTGTGCCCCTGCCCGGAAGACTCGCCGCCGGACAGGGGAAGCAGTGCAGGAATCAGGCAGCTGCGAGCTCGCGCTTGATGGCCGCGATGAACGAATCAACGTCTTCCTCGGTGGTGTCGAAGGAGCACATCCAGCGGACCTCACGGGCCGCCTCATTCCAGTCGTAGAAGCGGAAGGACGTACGCAGCCGGTCTGCGACACCGGCAGGCAGGATGGCGAAGACGCCGTTGGACTCGGTCTTCTGGCTCAGCGTGACGCCGGGGATCGACTCGACGCCGGCGCGCAGCCGGGCGGCCATGGCGTTGGCGTGCGAGGCCGACCGCAGCCACAGATCCCCCTCGAGCAGGGCAATGAACTGCGCTGACATGAAGCGCATCTTCGATGCCAGCTGCATGTTCATCTTGCGCAGGTAGATCAGGCCGTGGGCGGCATCCGGGTTCAGTGCGATGACAACCTCGCCGAACAGCAGGCCGTTCTTGGTGCCCCCGAAGGAGAGGATGTCCACACCGGCATCACGGGTGAAGGCGCGCAGCGGAACGCCGAGGTGCGCGGCGGCGTTGGCCAGCCGGGCGCCGTCCATGTGCAGTTTCATGCCCTTTGAGTGGACATGCTCAGCGATGGCCCGGACCTCATCCGGGGTGTAGCACGTGCCGAGCTCGGTGGTCTGGGTGATGGAGACGGCCAGCGGCTGGGCGCGGTGCTCATCGCCCCAGCCCCAGGCTTCCTGGTCGATCAGCGTAGGCGTGAGCTTGCCGTCGGTGGTGGGGACCTGCAGGAGCTTGATGCCGCCGATCCGCTCCGGTGCGCCGTTCTCGTCCATGTTGATGTGGGCGGTGGAGGCGCAGATCACGGCACCCCAGCGCGGCAGCAGCGACTGCAGGGAAAGGACGTTGGCGCCGGTGCCGTTGAATACGGGGAAGCACTCGATGCCGTCGCCGAAGTGGTCTTCCATCAGCTTCTGCAGGCGGGCGGTGTACTCGTCCTCGCCGTAGGAGACCTGGTGCCCTTCATTGGCGGCGGCCAGGGCCGCGAGGACCTCCGGGTGCACGCCGGAGTAGTTGTCCGAGGCGAAGCCGCGGACGGAGGGATCATGGAGCCGCACCGCAGTGCTGGCAGGGGCAGTTTCAACTGTGCTGGTCATCGCTTTGCTCACGCTTTCAGTCTAAGAGGTCGGCCCGCAAGGGCTAAGTCCGGTCGCTAAGTCCGGGGGGCAGTTCAGTGGCTGAGCAGCAGCCGCTGGCCGTTCAGTTCCTCGGCGGGAGTACTGAAGAGCCCGACGGCGGCAGCCGCCAGGTCTGCGACGTCCGTGAAGCCGGGGAATTTGCGCTCGGGGGCCTTGGCCCGCATCGCAGGGTCAACGAGGGCCTTCACCACGAAGATGACGGCGGCGCTGCTCAGTTCCGTTTGGTCCTGGCCGGTGGCGTGCTGCACCGGGCCGGTTGGCTCGGTACTTCCGGTGCCGTCGGCCGCGGGCCGGGCCCGCCGAAAGCCGTCCGCGACCGCCAGCGTCCAGGCTTCGGCTGCGGCCTTGGCCGCGGCGTAGCTGGCGGCGCCGGCCGTCGGGGCGCTCACGGCCGTTGAGGACACCATGGCGAAGCGCCCGGTGTCCGAGGCCGCGAGGTCATCGAAGAAGACACGGCTGACGTTCCGCAGCGTGGTGACGGCGTTGCGTTCCAGGAAGTCCCAGTCCTCGTCGCTCTGGTCCGTGATGCCTTTCGCGCCGCGCCAGCCGCCCACGAGGTGGATGACGCCGTCGACGCTTCCCGCCAGTCCCGCGACGATCGCCCGCAAGGCCCGGACGTCGGAGAGGCTGGCGAGGTCGCAGACAAGCGGCGTGACGCCGCTGCCGGCGTCGGCAGCGGCGGCCTCGATCCGGGCGGCGTCCGAGCCGACCGTGAAGACCGCATGGCCCGCGTCGCGCAGGGCGCGGGCCGTCGCGATTCCCGACGGCCCGCTGCCCCCCGTGACCAGCACGTTCAAAGTGCGTCCGGCACTCATCCGGCGTTCAGGGCCTCGGCGCCGCTGCCGCTGGTTTCTCCGGTGTCAGAGGACCCCGTAATGCCGGCGGTGGATTCAATGACCGGCCGCATCTTCTTCTCAAGGGCCTCGTAGAACATGGAGAGCGGGAACTCGTCGTCCAGGACCTGGTCCGTGAGGCCGCGCGGCGGGCCGGCCAGCGGGAGGGCGTCCGGGCCCTTGGCCCAGACCGACGCCGGGTTGGGCGTGACCGTGCCGGAGATGAGCTCGTAGGCGGCGAGCCAGTGGGCCATCTTCGGACGGTCGATCGAGCGCCAGTACAGTTCCTCGATGCGGGCGCCGAGTTCAACCACGACGTCGGCAACTTCGTCCCAGTCAATGCTGAGCTTGCTGTCGGTCCAGTGCAGGACGTGGTGCTGGTGCATCCACGCGAAGAGCAGCTGGCCGCCGAGTCCGTCGTAGTTGCGGACGCGGGTTCCGGTGATCGCGAAGCGGAAGATGCGATCGAAGATCACGGCGTACTGGACGAGCTTGGCGTGACGGCGTGCCTCCGGATCTGCGTCCTCGTCCCTCTCGATCTTGACCGACTCGCGGAAGGCGGTGAGGTCGCAGCGCAGCTCCTCCAGCGAGTAGAGGAAGAACGGCATGCGCTGCTTGATCATGAACGGGTCGAACGGCAGGTCTCCGCGCATGTGGGTGCGGTCATGGATCAGGTCCCACATGACGAACGTTTCCTGCGTCAGCTTCTGGTCCTCCAGCAGTGCTGCCGCGTCGTCGGGAAGCTGCAGCGAGGTGATGTCCGCAGCGGCGCGCAGGACGCGGCGGAAGCGGGCAGCCTCGCGGTCGGCGAAGATCGCGCCCCACGTGAAGGTGGGGGTCTCGCGGACGGCGACGGTCTCCGGGAAGAGCACGGCGGAGTTGGTGTTGTAGCCCGGGGTGAAGTCGAGGAAGCGGATCGGGACGAAGAGCTTGTTGGAGTATTCGCCCTGTTCCAAGCCGCCGATGAACTCGGGCCAGATGACTTCGATCAGCACGGCTTCGACCAGGCGGTTGCTGCTGCCGTTCTGGGTGTACATCGGGAAGACGACGAGGTGCTGGAGCCCGTTGACGCGGTGCTGCTGCGGCTGGAAGGCCTGCAGTGAATCCAGGAAGTCCGGCACGCCAAAGCCGCCATCGGCCCAGCGGCCGAAGTCGGTGACGAGCAGTTCAAGGTAGCGGGCGTCGTGCGGGAAGGACGGTGCCAAGGCCGAAACCGCTGCGGTGATGGTTGCGACGTACCCGGCTGCGGCTTCGTGGGCTGTGGCTTCCGGGACGGATCCGTCCTGGATCTGAAGGGCCTGCAGCGCGGTGGCGGCAGCCTTGAGCCGCAGCCATTCCTGGTTGCTGGCCGCGATCTGGGCGGGGGCGGTAAGAGCGGTCGTGGTCATCGTCGACGGTCGCCTTTCTAGTAGCTGTGGTGCGTGTCGCTGGATCTAAATCGAGCGTAGCAAGCAAACAGCAGCTCTAATGCAAAATTGCCTCGAGCATAAGAAAGACTGTGGCAAGTGATTCCGAAAGGCTGTTCCAGCGGAAGAAGAGGGAGGGCTGCGGGGCCCGCCGGCGGCGCTTCGGCACCGGCCGGCCCCGCAGTAGGGCTTACTTTCCGGCGTCGTCCGCGGGTACGAGCTTCAGCGAGACGGAGTTGATGCAGAACCGCTGGTCCGTGGGGGTGCCGTAACCCTCGCCGTCGAACACATGGCCCAGGTGGGAATCGCACGTGGCGCAACGGACTTCCACCCGGTCCATGCCCATGGTGCGGTCGTGGATATAGCGGACCGTGCCGTCGGCAAGCGGCGCCCAGAAGGACGGCCAGCCGCAGTGCGAGTCGAACTTTTCGTTGCTCGTGAAGAGCTCGGTGCCGCACGCCCGGCACTGATACACGCCCCGGGTGTGGGTGTCCCAGTATTCTCCGGTGTAGGGCCGTTCGGTGCCGGCTTGGCGCAGCACCCGGTACTCCTCCGGGGTCAGTTCCTGGCGCCACTGCGCATCCGTCTTTTCGACCGGGTTGTGTTCGAGCGGCGTGGTGGCGGTGCCGGGGTCGGGTTCAGCGGAGGGCACTGCCAGGGGCATGGCTTTGGGCCTGTTGTTGAAGATGCTCATAGTCTGGATAACGCTTAGGAGTCCCCGATAAATCCCGAACCGGCGTAGAGATGCAGGACGGGCAGGCCCAGCTTGTCCTGTGCCTTGGTGGCCCAGTCGGTGTGGAAGGTGTCGGCGACAGCATGCGGGCGGGTGATCACCACGGCCTGCCCGGCGCTGAGTTCCTTGACCTTGGCAACCAGACCGTCCACGGCCTTGCCCTCGACGATTTCGCCTGAGACTCCGCCGCCGAGGCCGGCCAGGGCCGCGAGGGACGCTGCCAGGGTGTCGGCGGCTTCGGCCCGCTCCTCCGCGGGGTCGGAATGTGCCGTCAGTTCACGGAAGGCTTTGGAAACTTCGAGCATGGAAAGGTTTTCCAGGAAATCCACCATCAGGTGCCGCTCGGTATTGGCCGGGACCAGGATCAGCAGGGGCGCATCGCCGTCCGCAATCAGGGTTTCGATGTTGACGCGGTCATCCGCACCGAGGGGCTCTTCTGTCAAAATGACGATTGGATCACTCATGACCCCAGCCTAGTCGCGCTGGTCTCGCCGTGCATGGTTCTCTCCAGGCGCGCATCGTGCCGTGTCCCCGCTGGTGTGTCTCCGCCGCGTGCCGGCCCCGCCCGTCGGTCGGCCCCGCCGTCTGTCCGCTGGCGGGGAACTGGCTGCGCGGTGCTGCGGGAGCAGCCCCCACCTTCGTGAAGGGCATAATGCCGTTGTTGTCGGACAGTTCAGTCAGAATGGTGCCATGGCATCCTCCTTGCGCCTCCCGCCGGATCTCTCCCGGACCGCCACACGCGGTACGGCAACCCCTGTTGCCGCAGTCTCTGCAACGGTCCCTGCCCCATCCGCCGCTGCCGGGCCGTCCGGAAGCGCGAAGTGGGCGGTCGGGGGGATCATCGGAGGCAGCGCCGCTGCGGGGGTGCTCGCTGCCGGATCATCCGCCCTCGCGCTGTATTTCGCCCGCCGTGTCATCACCCCTGCCAGGTTCCGCGACGCGGACCAGGAAGTGCTGGCCGTGATCCGGGAGGGCCGCGGGCTGCAGGTCATCCTGGCCGCAACCCCGGACGCCACGGTGGACGGGGTGTACGGGTTTTTCTTCGACGGCGGCCGGGGCCATGCGCGGATCGGCCGGATCCTGTCCTACTCGCCGGCCGAACGCACCGTGCTGCGGGAAGTCGAGACCGTCTACAGCGGGGACATTTCCACCGCCCGCCGCGGCTGGTGGAGCGGGGCGGCCTATCCGGATCCGGCCGCCATCGGGCTTTCAGCGGACGACGTGCTGATCGACGTCGAGGGCGGAACCGCGCCGGCATGGCTGGTGCGCGCCGTACCGGCGTCGGAAGACACGGTGTCGGACGTCTGGGCGATCATGGTGCACGGGCGCGGCGCCTCACGGCAGGAGGGCCTGAGGGCCGTCCGGACCGCTCGGGAACTGGGCATGCCCAGTCTGTTGATCTCCTACCGCAACGACGGCCTGGCGCCGTCAGCCAGCGACGGGCGCTACGGGCTGGGCTCCACCGAATGGCGCGACGTCGAAGCCGCCATTGACTTTGTCTTGGAGCAGGGCGCCCGCGAGGTCGTCCTGTTCGGCTGGTCAATGGGCGGCGCGATCTGCCTCCAGACGGCCGACCTCTCGCGGCACCGGCAGCTGATCCGGGCGATGGTTCTGGACGCCCCCGTGATCAACTGGGTCAACGTGCTGGCCCACCATGCGGAGCTGAACCGGATCCCGTCCTCCGTGGGGCGGTACGGGCAACTGATGCTCAGCCACCCCCTGGGCCGGAGGCTGACCGGGCTGGCCGCCCCGGTGGACCTCAAGGCGATGGACTGGGTGTCGAGGGCCGTGGAACTGCGGACGCCGACCCTCATTGTGCACAGCGTGGACGACGAATACGTCCCGTACGGGCCCTCCGCCGAGCTGGCCGAGAAGAATCCCGAGATGGTCACGTTCGAGTCCTTCAACACCGCTCGGCACACCAAAGAATGGAACGTGGATCCGGAGCGCTGGGAGCGGCAGGTCACGGCCTGGCTCCGGCAGCAGCTGGCGCCCCGTGCCAATCCCGGGGACCAGGAGCCGGCGGCCGGGCACTCCACACCGGGCTGACAGGTGGCGGCGGTGATTCACGCCAACAATGCCGTGATGTGCCCCGCGATCGCCGGGAGAGCGCGATCGCCGGCAGTCAGTCGTGCCGGGTGCCGATCCTCGCGGTGCGGGCGGCCGTAAGCCGAATGAGCTCGGCCGGATCCAGCTCGATGTCCAGGCCACGCCGGCCGCCCGATACCAGGATGGTTGCCAGCGCCAGGGCACTGTCATCCACCACGGTGGGGGAGGACTGGCGTTGCCCCAGCGGCGAAATGCCACCGAGCACGTAGCCGGTCCGTCGCTGCGCCGCGGCGGGGTCCGCCATCGCGGCCTTCTTGCCGCCCAGGGCCGCAGCCATCGCCTTGAGGTCCAGATTTCCGCTCACGGGCACGACGCCGACGGCGAGCCGGCCGTCGACGTCGACCATCAGGGTCTTGAAGACCCGGGCGGGGTCGATGCCCAGCATCTCCGCGGCCTCAAGGCCATAGCTCGCTACGGCAGGATCATGCGTGTAAGGGTGCGCGACAAAGGGAACCCCGGCGGCCGCGAGTGCGGCGGTGGCCGGAGTTCCCTGGGATGCCTGTTTTCGGGCCATATCGGCTGATTGTCCGGGCGTCGCAGGTCAGGACCGCGCCGGCGCGTGCTGGGATCCGGAGGCGGCGACTTTACGCTTGATCCGGCCCAGCATGGCGGTCATTCCGCGCATGCGCAGGGGAGTGATGGCCCGGGTGAGGCCGAGCTGTTCGGGCATGTCGTCCGGGACGGCCAGGATTTCCGCAGCGCTGAGGCCGTCGAGTCCTTCGTGGAGCACGCCGGCGAAGCCGCGGGTGGTCGGGGCTTCCTTGGGCGCCTTGAAGTAGAGCCGAACGCGCTCCGGCGCGCCGCCGTCGGCCGGTTCTGTCTCAATGGTGAGGAAGAGCGGGGTCTGGCACTCCACCACCTGCTCGAGCAGTTCCGGGTGGTCCTGGAGCCGCTCCGGAAGCTCCGGTAGTCCCTGCGAGAACTCAAGGAGCAGTTGAAGCCGCTCGGGTTCGGTCAGGGCCTGGAAGTCGTCAACAATTTCCGCCAGTGCGGCGGGGAGGGCAGAAGTATTCATCTCTCCCAGCTTACGCACGAGCGGCAATTGTGTCCCGGTCGTAACCGGCGTCGCCGTCCCCTAGCGACCGGCCGGGACCGCGCCGCGTTCGGCGCCCTTGACGATCGGGACGCGCACGGCGTTGCCCCATTCGGTCCAGGACCCGTCGTAGTTGCGGACGGTGTCGAAGCCCAGCAGGTACTTCAGCGCAAACCAGGTGTGGCTGGACCGCTCGCCAATCCGGCAGTACGCCACGACGTCGTCGCCTTCCTTGAGCCCGGCCTCGCCCAGGTACAGGGCCTCGAGTTCGCTGCGGTCGCGGTAGGTGCCGTCCTCGGCGGCCGCGCGGGCCCAAGGGATGGAGGCCGCAGTGGGGATGTGCCCGCCGCGCAGGGCGCCTTCCTCCGGGTAGGCCGGCATGTGGGTGCGCTGGCCGGTGTATTCCTCAGCCGAGCGGACGTCGATCAGCGGCTTGCCGAAGTGCGCTAGGACGTCCTCCTTGAAGGCGCGGATCGGGGCATCGTTGCGGTCCACGACAGGGTAGGTCCCCGGAACCGGAACCGTGGTTTCGGTGGTGAGGGCACGGCCTTCGGCGATCCACTTATCGCGGCCCCCATCCAGGAGCCGGACGTCCTCGTGGCCGAACAGGGTAAACACCCACAGGGCGTACGCGGCCCACCAGTTGGACTTGTCGCCGTAGATGACCACGGTGCTGTCCCGGGAAATTCCCTTGGCCGCGGCCAGGGCGGCGAAAGCCTCACCGTCGATGTAGTCGCGCGTGACCTCGTCGTTGAGATCCGTGTGCCAGTCGATCTTGACGGCGCCGGGGATGTGGCCGGTTTCGTACAGCAGCACGTCCTCGTCCGACTCGACCACCACGAGCTTGCCGCCGTCGAACGCGCCGGCGTCGATTGCCGCGGCGAGCCAGTCGGTCGATACTAGGCGTTCTGGGTGGGCGTAAGCTGCGAACTTTTCGTTCTGCTCAACGGGGTAGGACATTGTGATGGCCTTTCACTGAAACGGTCAGGGGGCCGGGCGCGGAAAAGAGTGCGCGGCACCAGCCTGTTACAACACTAGTCACGGCCCCGCGGGAATGCTTCACCGGGTTCACACGGGGAAATGTGGTCTTGCTCACGCCGGGCGCCCGTTCGCATCCGCGCACACGGGGCGGCCTTCCCTTGCCGGTATTCTTGCTGGGGACAAGAGACCAGCAGAACGGACCACCTTGGTACACATCGAACAGCTCGCCGCCCGCACGCCGGCAGTTTCCGTGGACGAACTCCTCAACGGGTTCTATCCTTCGCCGCGGTTTGGTGAGGTGTCGTTTTCCAGCTACCGTCCCGACCCCGCCCAGCCCAGCCAGGCGCACGCGGTCCACGCCCTTCAGCACTTCGCCGCTGGTGTGGGCGCGCGCGATGGCGATGGCCTGTTCAAGCGGCTCTTCGGCAAGAAGGACACCTCCCGGGCGGGCATCTACCTCGACGGCGGATTCGGCGTCGGCAAGACCCACCTGCTGGCATCGCTATGGCACGCCGCCCCCGGGCCCAAGGCCTTTGGCACCTTCGTCGAATACACCAACCTCGTCGGCGCGCTGTCGTTCCGCAAGACCGTGGAGGCCCTGAGCCACTACAAGCTCGTGTGCATCGATGAGTTTGAGCTCGACGATCCGGGCGACACCGTGCTGATGTCCCGGCTCATGCGCGAACTCGCCGACGCGGGCGTCAAGCTCGCCGCAACGTCGAACACCCTGCCGGGTTCACTCGGCGACGGACGCTTTGCCGCCGTCGACTTCCAGCGCGAAATCCAGGTGCTGGCCGACCAGTTCGACGTCGTAAGAATCGACGGCGAGGACTTCCGCCACCGCGGCCTGCCGGCAGCGCCCGCTCCGCTGCGCAATGATGACCTGACCCACCACATGCAGTCCGAATTCGACGGCAAGACCGTAGCCCGGGACGAGTTCAGCACCCTGATCAACCACCTGGCCGGTGTGCACCCGAGCCGCTACCGCCAGTTGCTGGACGGGATCGAAGGCGTCGTGTGGAAGAACGTGCACACGATCACCGAGCAAGCCGTGGCTCTGCGGTTCGTGGTGCTGGCGGACCGGCTGTACGACAAGGACGTGCCCATCCTGGCCAGCGGCGTGCCGTTCGACCAGCTCTTCACTGAGGAAATGATGACCGGCGGGTACATGAAGAAGTACTTCCGCGCCGTTTCCCGGCTTACCGCGCTTGCCCGTGAGGGCCAGAACCACGAACCGTCTTAGGCCTGGACCGGCGTAGGCGAGGTTCGGCCTGGGCCGGGATCGTCGCGAGTTTGAACCGTCCGCAGCCGGAACGCGGCGACGTGGTGACACTCCGACATCGAAACCCCACCAAGGCGAACCCCGCGTTGCTTCATTCGGCGTCGTTAAACGCCGAAGGTGCCGGCGCCGCCTCTCGGCGGGACCGACACCTCGCTGACGTACCTGGGTCAGAGGCCCTGCTGCCGGGTTTCCCCGGCCACAGGAGGCTCATCCGCGACGAGGGGCCGCTCGACGACGGGGGCCGTGGTCGGCCTGTCGTCTGCTTGATCCACGAAGTCGGAAGCACCCTTCTGCACTGCATCGACCTTGTCGGCGTACTTGCCGTCGGTCTTCGAGTCGACGAAATCGCCGGCCTTTTCGATGCCGTCCTTGATGGCCTGTTCGTTGCCACCAATGACTTGCTGAGCCTTGCCCTTCAGATCGTCAAGTAAACCCACGGGCACCTCCCTTCGGTCGCGGAGCCAGATCGCCCCTCCGGCTTCCGATACTAACGGCCCGTCCGGTTCATGCCAAGAGCCAGCCCGTTCTCGGCGGACTCCTGTCAAGGGCCTTGTGGCCCGGTCCGGCAGGGCCCGCCCAGATCAACGCCCGATACCGATAATCCGGCTAACGTCCGGGGGCCACAAGGGCATGAAAAAAGCAGCTCCAGGGGAGCTGCTTGATGGTGGGCGATACTGGGATCGAACCAGTGACCTCTTCCGTGTCAGGGAAGCGCGCTACCGCTGCGCCAATCGCCCGCAACCGGAAGAATCCGGAGTGGATTTGTGTCAATCATTTACACAAGAGAGCGGACGACGAGATTCGAACTCGCGACATCCACCTTGGCAAGGTGGTGCTCTACCAGCTGAGCTACGTCCGCAATATGAAGTCCATGCCGGCTTGGCCGGTGGTACTGCATCAAGCAAGTTACCTTGCTTTGGTGGGCGATACTGGGATCGAACCAGTGACCTCTTCCGTGTCAGGGAAGCGCGCTACCGCTGCGCCAATCGCCCATTTCATCCGGCCTACACCGGAAACCATGGTTTTCACCGAGGTGGGTACGGGATTCGAACCCGTGTATACGGCTTTGCAGGCCGCTGCCTCGCCTCTCGGCCAACCCACCGTGTAAGCAGGATTCCGAAGAACCTTTGCCGTGACAGTGTCCTGCGAGCGGACGACGAGATTCGAACTCGCGACATCCACCTTGGCAAGGTGGTGCTCTACCAGCTGAGCTACGTCCGCATTATTGGGGTGCATTTCCTTGCCGCATTCGGCATTTCCTCGCGTTCCAACGAGTAAGAACTCTATAGGAGGTTCCGGGAATCTACAAATCGAGGCTCGCTGGCGCCGACTCAATGGCCCTACTTCCTTGATTTCTAGGGGATTTTTCGAATTACAGGGCTGTAATTAGCTTCGCAGGGATGCCCTGGCGGCCATGGAAGGCCGTCCACCGCTTGGGCTCGGGCTTGGGCGTGGAGTCTCCGGGTTGGGAATTGGGTGCGCGGCTTCGTGCTCGTGCGGAACTCCGTGCCTGGGATCCGGGTGTAGGTCCCACATTCTTGGGGACCCGGTGTGCGGAGTTCCAGGGTGTAGGGGGGATCGGGCGTCCGGAATCCGGGCTGGTAAGGTGACGCCGCAACTGGGGAGTAAGGGCTGCCTGCGCGGGTGACGCGTTGCTGGGAGCCGTGTGAGGTGCTGCTCGCACGGGCGGTGTTCTGGCGTAGTGGCCGACCGTTGGTGCACTTCGCGTTATCTTTCCGCGAAGGGGCTGGTGCGAGTTCTTCCGCACCGGACTGGTGCGAGCGACCGGTGCGACCCCCTGTCGCGGGGGTCGTCATCAGCGCCGATTTCTAAAATCCGTCCGGGTGGGCTAGCATTCAATGTCGTTGGGGCGATTGGCGCAGTGGTAGCGCGCTTCGTTCACACCGAAGAGGTCACTGGTTCGAACCCAGTATCGCCCACCAACGAAATGGTCTGTTCCGCTGACTCAGCGGGGCGGGCCATTTTGCTTTTCATCGTTGTCTGACCCCCGTGAAAGAGTCTTTACATGACTGCTCCACTCCTCGCCCACGCCACTGACTATGGCCGGATGTACGCTCGCTCCACATCGGCACAATTCTCCGTCCCGTCAATCACTACGGTGATTGGCCAACAGCCCCACGGACTCGATGGCTGGTTCGGCTACATGGGGGCCAACAGCCTTGCCCAGGATCCCGAACTCCCCGGCATCCTGGGGAGCCCCGGCAAGCTGCGCCAGGCAGTCAGCCGGGCAGCCAAGGCGGCGGAGAGTTACCGGGACGAGGCCGCCAAGCGCGGCGATCGGGTCCACAACTACTGTGAGCAGGTTGCGTTGCGCGCGCTCGGCCGGCCGCACCAGATGAAGGAAACCCGCGAGGCCCTCGCCGCCAACGGCGAGGAAGCCTTCGCTGCGCGATTCGATGAATGGTGGGATCTCTTCCAGGTTGAACCCATCGCCCCAGAGATCACGGTGTGGAACAAGACGGTTGGCTATGCCGGCACCTTGGACCTCGTAGCGAAGATCAACGGCCGGACCTGCCTCATCGATTACAAGACTAAGGGCACCAGCCGGGACGGCACCGTCAAACCGCTCGATGACAAGGTCGTGATGCAGCTCGTCGCCGGTATGAAGGCGGAAGAAAGCCTCGTGGATCCCGTGGCGGGGGAGTGGGAATCATGGCAGCACGGCGAATCGCCGATCCTCCTGGCTGTGGCAGTAGGCGAGACGGAAGTCCGTCCGCAGCGTGCCAATCCCGACGTCCTGAAACACCACTGGTGGAAATTCTGCGCTCTGCGCCGCGTTTGGGAAATGTCTGCCGACACGGCCACTGCCGGGGCGGCACTGCTCCCGCTCGCGCCTCCCGTGAAGCGCTGAGCCGGCGCTGCTGAGGCCGGGACCGGGCTCTCTCGGGCTAACTGTTCCTGTCGGGGGCACCCCATGCAGAAGTAGCTCATGGCTGGCCGCCGTGTCACTGCCACGGCGCCAGCACCTGCCAGCAACTGCCACCGCCGGTAATTTGCCCGCTGGGGCGCGGGGTCGCATGACATGTGGCCTTGCGTGGCAAGGATGGCATTTGCGGAAGTCTCCCGCGCGCTGCCCTCGTTCCGGCGGCCTCGTGGCTGGGAAAACGCAGTCGCATCTCGGTTTGCTGTCGAATAGCTGCGATGAAGTGTTGTTGATGTTTTGCCAGGATGCCGAACCCTAATCGCCGTGCGGGATGCCGTTGTCATCAGGGCTTGCGATTTCACGGCCCGCACTTTGGCCCGGGTGATGCAGCCAATGCCCCGGACCGCCGTCGTGGAAGCTGCTCAACTGCCCGGGAGACCGCGGGCGTCCGTCAGACGGCCGTAACCGGGAGCCGCCGTCGCTGCCCGGCTGCCGCGACCGCCTGGTCTGCGATTACGTGGTCGTTACTCGGCCCGGGTAGCGCAGTGGCTGATTCTGGCCGCTGTCGTGCGGCCGTGCCAAGGAGCCGTGGCAACCGCGGACGGCAACCCGTGCTGCCGTTACCCCTTGGTGTGCGATCACGTGGTGGCACGTTGGCCTGTTGACGCCGTCGCTGCCCGAACTGCCGTGACTGCCGGGTCCGTGATGACACGGCCGGCAGTAGAGCCGCGATATGGCCGCCACAGTCCGGCTGCGGTCATGCGGCCCGGGTGGGTCGGGCGGGGGTGAAGTAGTGGTTGCGGCGGGGTTTTTGGCCGGGGTCGATGTGGGGTGGCGGGATGAACCAGGGAACCCCGGTCCGGAGCCGGATGGTCCACGCCTCTTTGTGGATCAGGTGGTGGTGATGGGAACACAGCAGGGTTCCGTTCTCCGTGCCCGTGGTTCCGCCGCGGGACCAGTACGTGATGTGGTGGGCTTCGCACCAGGGCGCGGGGATGGTGCAGCCGGGGAAGGCGCAGCCGAGGTCCCGGGCGATGAGGGCTTTGCGGAGGTGGGGCGGGAAGAGCCGTGAGGCGCGTCCGATGTCCAGGATCCGTCCCTCACCCCCGAGCAGGACGGGGATGATGTCGGCGTCGCAGGC